>JANQHZ010000698.1 GCA_028282445.1 Candidatus Binatia bacterium
TCGCCGTACGACCGTTACTTCGAGATGTATTGGGAGGAAGCGCTGACCTGTGAGTACATCGCGTTCAACATGCGCGACCCCCTGGTCGGCGAGAACCGCGCTCTTCGCCAGGCGATTGCGTACGCGCTCGACGTCGGCGAGTTCATCAAAATCATGCTCAACGGACGCGCCGAGCCGTTGCGCACGATCGTCCCGCAGCCGATCGCGGGCAGCGAGCGGGACATCGAGGTCGACTACTACGAGTACGATCCCGAGAAGGCCAAGGCCAAGCTGGCGGAGGCGGGCTATCCGGGCGGCGAAGGGTTGCCGGAGATCTACTTCGACTTTCGCAGCACTCAGAAGGAAGTCCGGCAGGGATTCGAGTTCGTCCGCCACCAGCTCGCTATGGTCGGCATCGAGGCGGTGGCTCGTTTTCACACCTTCTCGGCCTACTTGAGCCGCGTCGAGTCGGGCAACTTCCAGGTTTCGACTTCCGGGTGGTTCGCCGACTACCCGGACGCGGAGAATTTCTACCAGCTGCTGTACGGGAAGAATCGCCCTCCCGGGCCGAACATCAGCGCCTTCGAGCACGCCGAGTACGATCGTCTCTACGAGGAATCGCGCTTCATGGAGAATGGGCCGGAGCGCTTCGCCAGGTTCGCTCGGATGGCGCGGATCATTCGCGATGAGGCGCCGGTGATCTTGCGCTACAACCGCTTGGCCTTCGGTATCCACCAGAAGCGTCTCAAGAACGTCAACGGACACATGATGAACGACGCTCCCTACAAGTATCTCGACCTCGACGTCGAGCAGGTCGGTCAATGATCGCCTACATCCTCCGCCGTATCGTCTACATGGTCCCGACCGTCTTCGGGGTCGCATTGTTGGTGTTCCTGATCTTTGCCGCCGTGGGCGAGGACCCGGTGCGCAACGCGCTCGGGCCGCATGCCACTGCGGAGTCGATCGCGGACCTGCGTCAGCAATGGGGATTGGATCGTCCCTTGCCAGTGCAGTTTCTCGACTTTCTTCGGCGGATCGCGACGCTGGACTTGGGCGAGTCCTACAACACGGGCGAGAAGCTGACCTCGATTTTCGCGCGCGGCGCGGTGGTTTCGTTGTCGTTGACGGTCCCACCGTTCGTTGCAGGCACGCTGATCAGCATCGCGGCGGCGCTGCTGATCGCCTATCTGCGCGGCGGATGGTTGGATCACCTTGCCACGGCGATCTTCGTGGCGTCGATGAGCGTTTCCTACCTGGTCTACATTATCGGGTTTCAGTACCTCTTCGCTTTCGAGCTCGACTGGTTCCCGATCAGTGGTTTCGAGCGTGGTTGGGCTTCCCTGCCGTATCTCGTGCTGCCCTGGATCATCATCGTCATCGTGTCGATCGGTCCGGACATTCGCGTGATGCGCACGGTTTTCCTCGACGAGATCAAGGCGGACTATGTGCGAACGGCGCTGGCAAAAGGGGCCGGCGAAGGGACGGTTTTGTTCAAGCACGTACTGAAGAACGCGATGATCCCGATCCTCACTCAGTGGGTTACGGCCGTACCGTTTCTGATACTGGGTGCGTTCCTGATGGAGCGGTTCTTCAGTATCCCAGGAATCGGCGATACGCTGATCAACGCCGTTCATACCGGCGACCGGCCGATCTTGATGAGCCTGACGGTGTTGATCGCGGTCGCTTACTCGTTGTTCAACTTGCTGACCGACATCCTCTACGCCTACGTCGATCCGCGTGTGAAGCTGGCATGAGCTCGGTCGAGTCCTCTTCGGCAACTGGTGCCGGTCTCTTCGCGCGGGCGAGAGCAGCGCTGTTACGCCGACGCTTCGTTATGTTGTGCGGCGGCGTAGTGATGGTCTACGTCGGCGTCGCGGCCGCCGGATACCTCGGTTTGCTGCCCGATTTTCAGGAGCGGGTAGGGGGGTCATACGAGCCGCCGAGCTGGTCGCTTGCCGGAATTCTCGGTACCGACATCTTCGGCCGGTCGGTCCTCTACAAAGTGTTGGTGGGAACCAAGACCGCAATGACCATCGGCTTCGTCGTGACGGCGATCTCGATTCCGATCGGAGTCACTCTGGGAGCACTGGCGGGCTTCTACGGAGGCAAGGTGGACGCGGTGGTGGTGTGGCTCTACTCGGTGGTGACCTCGATTCCGTCGATTTTGCTGATCATCGGGATTTCCTACGTCGCCGGGAAGGGGCTGGGCTCCGTGTGTCTCGCTCTCGGTCTGGTGGGTTGGGTGGGTCTGTGTCGTTTGGTGCGGGGCGAGATGCTCAAGCACAAGAACCGCGAGTACGTGCTCGCGGCAAGACTCCTCGGCGCAGGGGACGGGCGAATCATCTTTCGCCACATCTTGCCGAACATCGCCCATCTTCCGATCGTGACCGCTTCGCTGGCGATCCTCGGTGCGATCAAGTCCGAGGTCATCCTGACTTTTCTCGGGGT
>JANQHZ010000749.1 GCA_028282445.1 Candidatus Binatia bacterium
CGGCGACGAGGTCTACGTCGTGCCCGGGATCTATCGCGCGAGTCTGACGCGCGGCCGCGCCGGCTGGTTGGAGCGCCGGGTGTTTTTCGACTCGGTCGAAGATGTCGAGCGTGTCCAGGTCGGGATTGGCGAGGATGCTCCGTATTCATTGGTCAAGAAGGACGCGGCCTGGCAGCTCGAGGATCCCGCCCTGTTGCCGGAGGGCCATCGCTTCGCCCCGGAGCTGGCGGCTCGCCTCGTGCGCTCGCTCGCAACCTTGCGTGCCGACGACGTCCTCAGCGACGAGCCTGAGGGCGCCGGCGGCTTTCCGAGCGACGCCGATCGCTTGGAGTACCGGCTGGCCGGCGACAGCGAAGCGCGAGTCCTCGAGCTCGGGCCGGCCGGAGAGGATTCGGTGTTGGCGCGTTCGAGCCAGCGCGACCCCTACTTTACGATTCGCAAGTCGGTGGCGGAAGGTCTGCGCAAGAAGCTGGCCGATCTGCGCGACCTGCGCGTCGCCGATCTCGACCCGGCTCGCGCCGTCGCGCTGACGATCGATTACGGTGACGATGATCTATCGCTCGAAAAGGGCGAAGGCGGTTGGTCCGTAGCCGAAACGACCATAGCGCTTCCCGACGACTTCGAGCTCGACGGGGCGGCGGTTCAGCGTCGAATTGCCGCGCTGGCGACGGCGAAGGCGACCAGCGAAGCGGAGCCGGCGCTGAGCCTCGATCCCGAGGCGGCGAGGCGAACGATGACGGTCACCACGGATGACGGTCGAAGAGTCACGGTATGGTTCGGCGAGGATCTCGAGGGCGAGGACGACACTCTGGTGCCGGTGTTGGGCAACTTCGACGACAAGACGTACCTTGCCGACGCAGCGACATGCGAACGCCTCTTCGGTGGAATCGAATCGTTCGAGAGTGTGCCTCCGGTAATGCCGCAAAACGGACTGGGCGGACTCGATCCCGAAGCGTTGAAGAATCTCCCGCCGGAGGTCCGCGACAGCCTGCTCAAGCAGATGGCCGAGCAGGCTGCGATGCAGCGGGCGATGCAAGCGGCCGGGCAGTAGCGCACTCGTCGTTACGGCTCGGGACCGCAGTCCCGCTGCAAATGCGCGTCAGTCGTCGTGCGATTTCCAGACGAAGGAAATCATCGATAGACCGCCGACCGCGGCGACGATGAACCACGGCAGTCCCAGCATGTGTCGATTGGGTTGGCTGAACTGTGCCACGATGCCGACGATGCCATACGAGAGGGCCGCGACGCCGGCGGTCGCCCAGAGGAAATGCCAAAAGCGGTCGCGAGATTCGGGTTGTGTGGGGTCTGCCATTGCGTCCTCGAAGACGGTGATGTTGCCGGTTCCCCGTGGCCCTGGCAAGAGCCCGGACTTCTAGCGGCCGATTGAACAGAGCACACTAGAGGTCGAACGCACACAGGAAGAACACCAATGGGGTGGCTACCAGCAGGGCGGGTCGAAGTGCCGCGACCCACACCCGCAAGCGCGAGGCGCCGTCGAGCACGATCGCGTCCTCCAGGCCGTGGGGGAGCTGTCGCGCCTGCAGGTAGACGATCCAGGTGGCGAGGGGGGTGCCCAGTGCGAGGCCGTGGGCGAAGTGCTCCAAGGGCGCGGTGCCTGCGCTGCCGAGCAGGGCGGGCGAGGTCGCGCTGGCGAGGATCAGAATCCCGAACGCGAAGGCGCGCCCCTCGAAGCGGATACGCCCGAGCGCAATGGCGAACGGCGTTGCCACGGCGACCGCGACAGCGGTCGCCATCGCTGCGGTAATCATTTGGGGGCCATGGGAAGTGTCGCTCGAGGCGGCTGCGAGCAGAAAGACGCTGGCGGCGGCGATCAGGGCGGATCTCTCGATGGTCATTCGTACGTACTCCGCGGGCGTCCGACGCGCAGCGACAATGCGCTCGCGACCACGACCAGCAGAGTCCACGCGGCGCGCTCGTGCGCGTGCGAAAGGTCGCCGTTCGACGGGAAAGCGCGCAGGACGTCGACGAGGCGAAGCGCCGCGAGAAGGAAGATGGCGGGCTCGCAAACCGGCAACAGGACGCGCCGGAATAGCTGAGCAAAGGTGGCGACTTCGAGTCGTGCGGCCCGAGCGTGTTCGAGGCCGGCGTCGCGTAATACGTAGTGAAACAGCAATACCGTCAGGGGGAGGCTGCGCCACACTTCCAGGAGAGCGGTGGCGATTGGACTCGACATGGGTTGAAGAAAACCGATGCCGCCGCCGAAGATGAGCCGCCACGAGAATCCGGCTACGATCGCCGGCAGTATGCCGCTGGACAGTCGTTCGTTCGCCGCAGCCGAGGCTCGGCGATGCAAGGTGAATGCGAGATAGAACGCCAGCGGTACTTCGACGAGCAGAATCGGTGTGATGGTCGCGACGGCACGTCCTCCGACGGTCAGCAGCGCGGTCGCGAGGTTGACGAGCTCTTCGAGGAGCGGGACGGGCGGGCCGCCGATCAGCGCCTTGCCCGCTGGTTGCAAGTTGAGCAGCGCGAGCACGCCGAGAGCCGGCGCGCACAGTAGCCAAGCGCGCACATTGGCGGCGGATCCAGGAGGTGTGTCCGGTGAGGTCTGTAGGTGCTTCACGATTTCTCGCGCGTCCGCGTGCTGCCGGGACCGTTTAGCGCAATACCTGGCGCGCAGCGGTGCCGAGCAGGCGTCGAGCTACCGGCCGCGGAATCGAGGAAACGGTGGTAGCGAGAAGTCGATTCAGCAAGCCGGGCACGCAGAGGACGTCGCCGCCGTTCAGTCCCGCGATCGAGGCGTCGACGACCTCCTCGGCCTCCATCCAGGCGAGATCGGGTAGCGCCGACGTGTCGATATCGGCCCGCTGTTGAAACTCGGTTCGGGTAAAGCCGGGGCAGAGGGCCTGCACTTGGACCCCGCTGCCCTGCAACTCCTCGAAAATCCCCTCGGTGAATGCGTTCACATACGCCTTGGTCGCTGAATAGGTCGCGGTGGTGGGCCCCGGTTGCATCCCGGCCATCGACGAGACGTTGATGATGGCGCCGCGGTGACGCTCGACCATGTGCGGCAGTGCCGCACGCGTCAGCCTGACCAGTGCGAGCACGTTGAGACGGATTTGGTCCTCTTCGACCGCCGCGTCGAGGTCGGCGAAGTGCCCCATGGTGCCGAAGCCGGCGTTGTTGACGAGGATCTCGAGGTGCTCGTCGGACTCGATCGCGCGCTCGACCTTGCGCAGTTGGACGGTCTTGGTCAGGTCGGCCGGGAGCACCTTGACCCCGACGCCGCGCTCGGCTCGCAGCTTGGCGGCGAGCTCTTCCAGCCGTTCCTTGTTGCGTGCCACCAGTACGAGGTCGTAGCGGTCTTGCGCTAGTCTCTTCGCAAAGGCTTCTCCGATGCCGCTCGAGGCTCCTGTCACCAGAGCTCGCCGGCCGGTTACGATATCCTGATTCTTCCTGGCCAATCTTGCCTCCTCAGACATTTTTGGGGACACAATGCTCTCACCGTCACCGCGGCGACGAGACCTCGGATTCTATCCAACCGCCGGTGAAACCGAAACGATGAAACCTGGCAGCGATAAGATTCTCGCCAAGGCCGTCCGAGCGCTCGGTCGCGCCGACCTGTTGCTGGAGGGGGGCGCAGCGGACCGAGCGGCGGAGCGGGCGTATCACGCAATCGTGTATGCGGCGCGTGCGTTGCTGAACGAGAACGGCACCCGAAGTCACTCCCACGACGGGGTTCGGCGCGACATCGAGGCCTTGATCCCGCCGGCCCCGGACTCGCTACGCCTTGCCCTTGCTCGCTCCGGGCAGTGGAGAGCAAGTGGCGAGACGTTGCAGCCGGCCGATGCGGATGCACTGGTGGCGATCGCGCGGCCGGCTGTCGAGGATGTTCGTAAATGTATCGAGGAGGAGAGTTGAAATGTTCGTAGTGACCAACCGGATTCCGGTGTCGGACGGCTTCGAGGCGGAGTTCGAAGAGCGTTTTCGCAAGCGTGCCCATCTGATCGACCAATCGCCGGGTTTCATCAAGAATTTGGTGCTGCGGCCGGTTCGTCGGCGCTTCAATCACCAGACGGGTGAGTGGGAAGAGAAAGAGGAGAGGGGCTACTACCTGGTGCAGACCTACTGGGAGTCCGAGGACGATTTTTGGGCATGGACGCGGAGCGACTCCTTCCGAAAGGCACACAGCAATCGCCCTCCGGCCGAGATGTTCGCGGGAGCCAACGTTCTCGAGATCCACGAGGTCATCCAGTCTACCGACAAGCGCTAGCGCACCCAGGTCGTCACCATGCGCTTGCGCACGGCATTCGGCAGGTCGCAACGCATCGTTTCGGTCAACTCACCCAGCGGGGACAACAGACCCTGCGATGTCGAATGCGCAGGCACCTGATTGGCTGTGTCGCTCGGCATGGCGACGCAATTTTGTTCGACTCTCGTCGCACTTTCGTCGTTTGCCCTTGATAGGCAACGAGACTTCCCGTCTTCGGGGCTGCTTCGAACTGGCATGGCACTTGGAGCAGTCCATGGCGCTGTGGGAGGCAAAGCAAGACGGGAGCGATGATGCAGGG
>JANQHZ010000761.1 GCA_028282445.1 Candidatus Binatia bacterium
TGAAACTAGTGTAGATCCCAGTTCGCAGCTTCTTCCTACTAAACACAAATACCCGGATAGTTCGATTCTTTTACCGAGAAATCCGCAATCGCCGACTCCAGAACACCCAGGTGAAAATCGAGGGCTTCCGCGAATATATCGCGAAAATCAGCAGTTAGCCCGCACTATCGGTGAATTCACAGACCGCGCCGACGAAAGCCATCGTCCCGCTTCCGACGTACGACTCGTACGTCCGCGGTCGCACCTCCGCATGCGAATTCGCGGTTGCGCATGTGCCGCAATGGGGGCAGTTTGCAACAGAGAGCCACGGGTGGAGGACCAAGATGACGCGGAGAGCGCTCGAAAAACCCACTGAAACCATTCTAGTCGCAGTCCTGCTGGCGGCGCTCAGCGTGCCGGCGCTCGGTCATCCCGAACACGGCGCCGACGACGGCGGTATCGTCAAGCACCCGTCCGAAACCGGCAACTACGTGCGGCTCGACGACGTCGATTTCAGCGCCTCCGGAACGGTCACCGGGATACTGGTGAATCGCAGCGGCGACATCCTGCGCGATGTTCGCCTACTCGTCCGCTACAATTGGCATTGGCGCAACGAGCTCGAGCCGGGCGACGATAGCCCAGCGCGATCGAGCTACTTCACCATCGCCAAGGATGTCCCGGCTCTGGGCACCGTGCCGTTCCGCTACACCCCGTCGCCGCCGTTGCCGATACGAGCCGACGGTCATTTTTCGCCTTCTATCGAGGTCGCCCGCTATACGCAGGTCCGGCTGAAGAAGGTCTTGCGGAAGATCGAGCGGTAGACGGCCGAGTCGCAAGCTTCGGCACGACCGACTACCGCCCGGCGTCGGCGCTACTCTCGGTCCGCGATGCACGGCAGGCCGTCGCAGACATCGACGACGACTCCATCGCTGCGCAGGAACTCCGACTTCTGCTCGCGCGCGTCCGGATCGGAGCGCGGGTCTCCATGCGGATCGTCGCCCTCGCGCGGCGGACGGTTGATGAGCGGCGGCGTCGGTGCGCCGCTATCCCAGATTACCAGCGCCGAGCCGGTGTAGGGATAGCCACCGATTCGTTCGATCCCCCAGTAGGGCTCGACGTCCGGCAGGCGACCGTCGGCAACCGCCGGCCAGTGAATCGCGGCGCCGATCGTGCGCGCTTCGATCTCCGCCGTCGCCGGCGCCACCTGGTGATCGCCGTAGGCGACGTGCAGCAACACCTCGTGCGGTGGCGTACCGGGCAGCGGATCGTCGGTGATGTGTTGGGCGTAGCCGTTGGCTTCGCCGCGGTCCCACAGCATCTGCGCCAACACGATGCCGAGACCGCGTTCGAGCTGATCCGGATACGACGGGTTGTAAACCAGCTCGTAGGTGTCCCAATCGACGCTGCGCTGCAGCAGAATGCTGTAGTTCATACCCGGCACACCGAGCACGGCACGGGTGAAATCGGTCGCGATCGCAGTCAGCGCGCCACCCATGATCCCGCCCTGGCTGTTGCCGTCGTAGTAGAGCTCGCTGCGATCGATGACGCCGGCCCCCGCGTCATCCTGGAAGGCCTCGTGCGACGACAAGCCCTGCTCGTGAATGAGTAAGCGACCGAGGAAGAGGAAGTTGATCATGCCCTGCTGGGTTCGATCGGCGAGCGTCGGAAAACGCGAGAAATCTTGGAGGATCTGGATCGCGTTGCCGATATCGTCCTCCGACATGCCGGCCCACTTGGTCGCGCAGAAGACGAAGTTGTGCTCGTTCGCCATGCTGCGAACGTTGCCGGCGCTGACCTCGCCTTCGCTACCCAGCAATCCGTGCCCGTACAACGACGCACGCGCCGGCACGGCGGGACCGTCACCGCCCGACAAGGCGGAGCGCGGCACGATGCAGCGAAAATCGGCGCTGAAGGTACCGTTTGCCTCGGGTAGCCCGTCCGATCCGTAGTTGAGTCGACTTCCCGGCTCACCGCTGCCGGTCATGTAGTTCGGAACTTCGAAAGTCCCGCGAATCCGCCGGGCGACGCGGTCGTCGAAGTCGTCCTCGACCAGCTCGACTTCGAAGGAGGGCGCGTCGTCGCCGAGCATCGCGAACGCATCGTCGCGCATGTGGAGTACGCGTTCGCTCAGGTTGCGCTCACTCGCGACCGTAAAGTCCCAAGCCAGGTAGAGCCCCTCGCGCTCGACACCGGCGCGCTCGAGATCATCGAACACCCGCTCATAGCGATCGCGCAAAGCCTCGACTTGCGGCACGTCGCTCTCCAAACGGTCTCGGTAGGCGCGAAACACGTCGGCAGCATCGATCGGCGCGCCGTCTTGGTCGACCAGATTGCGGAAGGCGACGATGTGTCGATGGCCCTCCAGCAGATTCACCGCCGGGCGCAGATACACCGCGCGGTCGATCGCCTCTTCCGGGCGGTCGTCGATCTCCACCCAATGAGGCACGCGCTCGCCGCTATCCGCGTCGATCAACACGACCGGAGCATCTTCATCCAGAGAACGTGCGATGTCGGTGATAGGCGATGCGCCGCTGGCCTCGAGATCGACTCCGTCGATATAGGTGATGATCTGCGAGCCGGGCGAGAATCCATCGTTGCGGTTCCACTCGGTGGTGTCGACCTGTACGCCGTCGACGTTGGTCGGGGCCGCTTCGCGCGGAATCGAGACCCGGCGCCCGCTGTCCATCGACTCATCCTCGACCGAAAAGAAGTCGCTCGGAAACGGAAGCATGCAATGACGCATGTCGACCGGATTGCAGGTATCCGGACGGTCGACGACCAGGTCGATGGACCCATTGAAGCCGTCGCCCCCACCGTCATCGTCGTCTCCACCGCAGGCGACCAACCCGACCGCCAGCGCCAAAATCCCCAAGCGGAGTCGCGAACTTCTCTTGCTCGAAATTCTCATCCGACCACCTCCTCACATCGCCTCGATTGGAGCAACCCGGCGAGCGCTTGATCACTGCTCTGCTGGAATCAATTCGTACGCCGCCCGCACCACCTCGGGCCCGAGCCAGAGGGCCATGCGCTTGCGTCCCCGCTTCGTGTAGTGCACGCCGTGATCCCGGATCACCGGATCGAACGGCCCGTCCGGCCAATTGTCGAGATACTCTTCGAAGTCGACGATCCGTGCATCTTCGGGGTACTCGGCCACGACCTCGCGAATGATCTCGTTCAGACGACTCATACGCGCAGGGTCCGATGCCCTCTCGGCAACCGCGGCGTCTTCGTTCGGTTTCGGCTCGTATCGAACCTTGGGCGCGGTTAGCCAGACCGTCTTCACCCCTTCCTCGCGAAACACTTCGATCGTCTCACGTGCGGCCCCGCGAATCTCCGCATCGAACACGGGGTCACCTGGCGCTCGCGTCTCATCGACGACCGTGAGTCGCCGATCGCGCACGTCCCAGGTCCCGATCAACACCACGGCGACGTCCGGCTTGAACGATCTCACGGCATCCCTCCAGGACTCCCGGAGGTTCTTGCAGCGTTCGGCGTGCTCCATCCAGATCCCATTGAAGTAACGAGCACCGCTGTCGACCAACGAGCAGCCGAGCTCGGTGTGGCCGCGAATGTGCCGCATGCCCTTGCCCCTCAACCATTCGCCCAAGCTCGCGTTGAGATTGCGCGCCGTCGAGTCTCCGAACACAGCGAAGCCGAACGTCCGGTCCAAGCTCACCAGCGGTACGACCGGGGCCGACCTTGGCCGGAAAATCGAAGGATCGCTCACCACCACCGCAGCGAGGGCCGCCACGCCGGCGGCGACGGTCGCCATCGCGAAGTTTGTACGCCCGACCAGGCGGTGGCGACGACGAACAGGTTCCTCGACGAATCGGTAGGAGAGCCCCGCAAGGGTGAGCGACAGAGCGACCCGCACGACGAAGAGAACGTCGTGCTGCAACCCGGTGCGTTCCTCGTTGAGCCACAGAAAAATCGGCCAGTGCAGCACATACGCGCCGTACGAGACCTTCCCCACCCACGCCAGAGGGGCGAAGGAAAAGAGCGACTTTACCGGATTGTCGACCGCCAACACGGACAGGATGAGCCCCGCGGAGAACACAGAGTAGATCGCGAAGCCGCCGCGATAGAGCCACGGCGCTTCGACGGTGGCGATGCTCCACCCGACCACGATGCACGCAAGAGAAACGACCCCGACGGCGGTGGCCGCCGTGCGCCGCTCGATCGCTTGCCGCAGCCAACCGGCATCGACCGCGACCGCGAGCAGAGCGCCGAGCAGGAGCTCCCCCGCTCTCACGTCGGTGCCGTAGTATCCGCGGTAGGTCGAGTCCTGGCCGGACACCACGAGCCAGCCGGAAGCCACCGATGCGAAGACGAGAGCGGTCATCCAAGCGAAGGTACCCACGTGCTTGGTGCGCCGGACGACGAGCTCCAGGACGAGCGGGATGATCAGGTAGTACTGCGCCTCGATCGCCAGGGTCCAGCAGTGCTGGAGGGGCGACGGTGCGGCGAAGAGCTTCGAGTAGGAGTACTCCGGCGCCATGTAGCGCCAGTTGGACAGGAAGAACACCGCCGAGAACCCGTCGAGTCCGATCTTCTCGAGCGCCGCCTCGTCCAACCACAGCGGGCTGGTGATCAGGGTCAGCCCAACTCCGAGCCACAGGGCCGGCCCGAGTCGGCGCATGCGGCGCTCCCAGAAGGCGGTCAGGTCGACCGTACCGGTGCTGTACAGCTCGCGCAGGAGCAACGTGGTGATCAAGTAGCCGGAGAGCGTGAAGAACGTGGAAACGCTGAACAAAAAGCCCTTCGCCCAATCGTAGGGCGCGTGGTACATGAACACGCCGAGCAAACACGCGCCGCGGATACCGTCGAGCCCGGCGAGGTAGTCGATCGTGCGCTGTTTCGAAACCGCCATCGTCTCGCTCACGCTCCGCCGAACCGGTAGCCGACTCGGACTCCCATCGTGCGCGGCGCATCAAGCGCGGTCGTCAGGGGCCAACCGATCAACGAGCTGCCGACGATCTGGCTCTGGATGATGTCCGCATCCTCGATGTTCTCGATGAACCCCTCGACCGAGAGCCGGGTGTTCTCACTGTACCAACTCAATCTCACGTCCCACTTGGTGTAGTTGTCCTGCTTATCGCTATCGTCGTTCGCCGCACGGAAGTAAACGTCGTCGGAGGCGTAGAAGTTCACTCTCGGTACGACCGTCCCGATCGTGCCGAGATCGAAGTCGTACTGCGCCGCCACGTTGACGGTGTAGCGCGGGGCCCTCGGCAAGTCGTTGCCCGAAAAGTCCACCGGTTCGCGAAAGCGATCCTCTTCGCGAAAGCCCACGAAGCTGTCGAAGGTCGCGTTCAAGTACGAAGCGTTGGCAACGACGGTCGCATTCGGAATCGGGATCGCGACGATCTCACTCTCAAATCCCCAGATCGTCGCGGCAGCGGCGTTCTGCGTGACGAAGACGTTCTCGGCGACGGTCGTGACCTGGAGATCGTCGTAATCGTAGTAGAACCCCGTCAAGTTGAGACGCAGGCGGTTGTCGAAGAGCTGGTTCTTCGAGCCGACCTCGTAGGCCCAGATGTACTCCGGGTCGGCGTTGTCGATGGTGTCGCCGGTGGGCCGCCCCTCGTCGTCGAGCCTGGCCGCAGTCTGGATCGTACCTGCCTTGTAACCGCGCGATACCGAGCCGTACACCATGGAATCTTCGCCCCACTGCCAATCGCAACCGAGGCGTCCCGTGACGGCATCCCAATCGTCGCGGTCGTCCGCCGAGGTTCCGGGGATGAACGGCTCCTCATCGTCCGGAAAGAGGAAGACCGGCGGCTGTTCGAACTTGGACGCCTTCTCGTCGTACGAGTAGCGCAGTCCCGCGCTCAACCGCCAGTCGTCGAAGAAGCGATAGCCGACCTGGCCAAAGCCGGCGTAGCTACGCGCATCGCGATCGGTCACCTGCGACGTCGTCAACTCGAGGGCCCCGGGCAGCGGCGGACTCATCGAGAAAGGAAACGACTGCCCCCCGATGGTCAGGTCCTCGGTCGAATCGAGAAAGAAGAACCCGACGACCCAATCGAGATCGCGGAGCCCGGCCGATGCTAACCGGACTTCGGTGACGATCTCGCGCACTTCGTCGTCGAACGAAACCTTGAGCAAGGGAATATCCGCCACGTCGGAATCGAGAATCCGTTCGTCGTCGCGCATTCCGAAGGAGAACAGAGCGTTCAAGGTCGCATCGCCGAGCCACGGAATGTCGAGCAGGTCCCACTTGAGCTCGGCGTTGACGCTCCACTGCGTCTCGTCGCGATCGCCGATGAAGTCGGCGCGGATTTTGCGTGGATCGCTTGGATTTGGGCCCGCCATGTTCAGCCCGTAGAGGTCGAGCGGATCCGCCATTGGATCGAGATAGATCTCGTCCGGGTAATCACCGAGCAGCTTGTTGCCGACCCCGACCCCGCCGCGGTGGGAGTAGGTTCCGCGCACCGTCAGCTGCGCGCGCTCGCTCAGGTCGATGAGGAACTGCAGGCGGCCGCCGTAGTCGCTCGCGTCGTCGGCGTCGTGACCGCGCTTGTTGGTAGACAAGTTGCGCTGGTAGCCGTCGCGATCTTCTTGAACCAAGCTGAGCCGGGCGAAGACGCGATCGCCGATGAAAGGCGCGTTGAGCACGGCGCGCGACCGGATCTGGTCGTAGTTGCCGAATTGAACATCCCCCTGCAGCAGGAATTCGCGCTCGGGGGGATTGGAGATCACGTTGATCGCGCCACCGGTCGCGTTGCGGCCGTAGAGCGTCCCCTGCGGCCCGCGCAACACTTCGACGCGTTGCACGTCGAAAAAGGTCAGGACTTCCGGCGCGGCCGGGGCGTTGATGTACACCCCGTCGACGTGAAACGCGGTCGAGCGGTCGTTGCCCCCGGAAGAAACTCCGCGGATCGAAATGCCGCCGCCGTCCAAAGGACCTCCGATGGTACGGCCGTAGTGAAGGTTCGGCACCGCGAAGGTCAGGTCCTCGATGTCCTGCATGCCGGCTGCGTCGAGATCGGCGCCGGTGAACGCAGAAATCGAAATCGGCGTATCTTGGAGGTTGGTCTCCCGCTTCTGCGCCGTGACGACGATCTCCTCGATCGAGCTACGCACCCCCGGTACCGCGGACTCGTCTTCGGCCCAGACGCCGCGCGCGGCGAAGCTCGCGAAGAGCAGCAGAGCCGCCACCCGTCGCGTCGACCGCCACCGCGGTCGATCCGAATCGAGTCCCCCGTCCCCCAAACGCATAGTCCCCCCTCGGCGACCCGAGCGCCCGGAGCCGCGCGCAAGTATATGTCACGACAGCGACCTGCCGGGCAAAGGCGAGGCCGATGGGGCGCCGAGGATCGGCCGGCGGGGGCAGCCCGGTGGCCACTCCCCCCGATCGACACTTTGGTGTAAGACTCCGCCATGGCCAACCGCGCGATCGGACAGGACATTCAATTCCAGAGCGACGAGACACCCATCCGCGGTTACGTCGCAAGACCGGATGGAACTGCCAAGCTGCCCGGCCTCATCGTCATCCCGGACGTACACGGACTGTCCGACCACTACCGGCAGGTCGCGCAGCGCTTCGCCGACGAGGGCTATGTTACTCTGGCGATCGATCTCTACAGCCGCGAGGGGAAGCCGACCCTGGCGAATCTGGAAGAGGTGAATCGCTGGATTGCCGCCCTCCCCGACCGCCGAATCCTCGGCGACCTCGCGGCCGCGCGCGATTACTTGCAGGAACGTGGCGACGTCGAAGCGCGGGCAACCGCCATCACGGGATTCTGCATGGGCGGTCAATACGCGATCATGGCGGCGTGCGCGGTCGAGGGAATCGCCGCGGCCGTCAGCTGGTACGGGATGCTGCGCTACGCGGAAACAAACGAGCGCAAGCCTGCGAGTCCGCTCGATCTCGCGCCGGAGCTCGGCTGTCCCTACCTGGGACTATTCGGCGCCGAGGACCCCATCATTCCGGTCGCCGACGTGGACGAGCTACGAGAGATCCTGAAACGCGAGCGCAAACACTTCGAGATCCAGGTCTACGACGGAGCGGGCCACGCCTTCTTCAACGACACCCGCCCCGAGATGTACCGTCCCGAGGTGGCCGAGCGCGCGTTCTCAACCGCCGCCACCTTCCTCGCCAAGCATCTGCAATAACGCCAAGCTCCGCGCAGAGCCGCGACTCAGGCTGCGCGTCGGAAGGTCGCTTGTCGCATCTCTCCGATCTCGGCCGCCTGGTAATACGACTCGATCAAGTCATCGAGCGCGTCGGGCCAGGATCGGCTGAGCGCCACCTCGCGGGAACGCCGACGCAGGCGCTGCCAGAGTGCTTCATCCTGCGCCAAGCGCAGCACTGCGCGGGCGAGTGCGGCCGGATCTTCGGAATCGAACAAGACCCCGGTCGCGCCGTCCTCGACGAAGTCGAGCAGACCACCGCGATCCGGCGCGATCACCGGCAGGCCGGAGGCCATCGCCTCCAACACCACATTGCCGAAGGTCTCGTTGGCGCCGGGAAACACAAACGCGTCGGCCGACGCGTACGCCGAAGCGAGATCTTCACCCTCGAGCCAACCGGTGAACACCGTCCGCTCGCGCGGCAGTGTCGCTTCGAGCTCGGCACGCGCCGGACCGTCGCCGACGACCGCCAGGCGGAAGGTGGGCAACGACTCGAGCGCCCGGCGAATCCAAGACACACGCTTTTCGGGAGACAAGCGGCCGGCGTAAAGCAGCAATGGAGAATGGGGATTGCCGTCGGTCAGACGCTCGCGCCACTCGGCGGAGCGCCGGCCGGGATTGAACAGCGCCGTATCGACGCCGCGACTCCAGATGCCGACGTTGTCAAAGCCGGCTTCGACGAGCTCGTCGGCGGTCGTCATCGAAGGCGCCAAGGTGATGTCGGTCTTGTTGTGGACCCAACGCAGCGCTCGCCACAGCGCCGGCGACAACCCCCCGAGTCCCCATTGCCGGGCGAATCCAGGGATGTCGGTATGGAAGGAAGAAACGATCTGCAGGCCCATCCGCCGTGCGTGGCGCAGCCCGACCAATCCGGTGGCCACCGGGCCGAGCAGGTGAACGACATCGGGATCGAAGCCCTCCAGGCGGGCCGGAACGAAGCCGCGGTGCCACGGGTAGCCGAGCCGGAGCTCACCGTACCCGGGGAACGAAAACGCGGGGACTTCGATCACCCGCGTGCGGCCGTAGCGCTTCGCCGACCCTTGCGGGGCGAACAACAGAGCCTCGTGTCCGCGCATCTCCAGATGATCCAGCAGATGCGTCAGAGTGTTCACGATGCCATCGACTTTCGGTAGAAACGTTTCCGTAAACAGTGCCACACGCACGGTCCTATCTCCTCACTCGTATTTTCGATTTCGTCATACGGTGAGGGTACGTGGGCAATGTTGCGCGGCACCCCTAGGTAGATGACCAAAGGCGGTACTCCAGGTTACAATACGGAGAAACGAACGATACGGTGTTTGATTTCGACCTGGGAATGCGGCGGAGGCTCCGCTTCCCAACCCTGAATTGACCGCCCACCTCGACCGACCCGAGTTCCCGCAAATGATTCGTCCACTTCTCCTCGCCCTCAGCCTGGTCACGGCGCTTCCTCTTTCCGCCGCCGAGACCGATGGCGTCTCCCCGATCGGATGCCCTTGCGATTGCGATGGCGACGGCGACGTGGCCATCGACGAGCTGGTGACCGCCGTGTCCGTCGCTCTGTCCAGCCGAATCGAGATACCCCGCTGCCGGCTCTCCAGGCTGAAAATCCATCAGCTGGTGCGCTGTGTCGTCGCATCCCTCGAGGGATGTTCCGCCCCCGCCACCGCCACACCGAC
>JANQHZ010000787.1 GCA_028282445.1 Candidatus Binatia bacterium
ATCAGCTCGCGCTTGTGCTCGATGTACCAATCGTAGGATTCGCAGATCATTTGCGAGTTGGATCGGGTGGGCTGCCAGTCGAGCTCCTCTCGCGCTTTCGTGATGTCGAAGTACATTGATCGGCCGTACATGAGAGAGTGGTAGGCGCCGAGTGGGGAAAGCCCGAGACGACTGGTGATTTTCATGGCGGCTACCGCCGGGCCCATCGGGATGGAGTAAACCGTGCTGCCGGTGGCGGCATGACTGCACAGGGTTTCGAGTGTGCTTCTCATCGTGCCGAATTCGGCGGCGCCGATGTTGTAGGTCGACGCGCCGGGGCGATTGCCGGCGCGAACACAGGCGTCGGCGAGGTCGTCGGCATAGACGAACTGGTAGAGATTGTCGCCTTTGCCCAGCACCGGTATACGACGCCCCTCGGCAACCCAGTCGAAGAGAATCTGGAAGATTCCGAGTCGTCCGTGGCCGAGAATCGTGCGCGGCCGGACGATCGTGACGTCGAGTCCCTGGCCGTTCACGGCTTCGAAGATCGCCTGCTCCGCGGCTAGCTTGGCGCGGCCGTACGCTTCGCGCGGGTGCGGGGCGACACTCTCGTCTACGGGATTCTTGGCGGGAACTCCGTAGACCGCGCTCGACGAAGTGTGGACGATCTTGCGGACGCCGGCCGCTTTCGCTTCGCGCAGTAGGGTTTCGGTTCCGCCGCAGTTGACCGACCAGAACAGCCGCCGGTCCTTGGCAAGCGGAACTTGGGCGACGTTGTGATGCACGATGTCGACATCGGCGCATGCGCTTCGGACCGCCACCGGGTCGCGGATGTCTCCCAGGACGATCTCGGCGGAGTCCGGACGGTCGTCGGTGTCGACGAGGTCGAATATGCGCACCTGGTGTCCGTCCGCCAGTAGGCGGTCGCGTAGGGTGCAACCGAAATACCCCGAGCCCCCGGTAATCAGCACGCGAGTCATCAAAGTTGCTGTCCGTTGGCGACGCACCAACGCACCGACGCCGCCATGCCTTGGCGCAGGCTCACCCTTGGTGTGTAGCCGAGGTCGCGTGCGGCCTTGTCGATCGAGCAGGCGATCGACCGCCCCATCTCTCCCAAGACATGTACCTGTTGGTTGTAGACGCCGCATGTTTGCAGGGCGCCGTCGATGGCGCCCGCGAGCCTACCGACCGCTGCCGGCACCCTGAGTTGTGAGCTGGCGCAGCGCACACCGAGCTCCTCCTCGAGCACGCTGCGGACGGTATCGACGATCTCGCGAATCGAATACGGCCGCTCGTCGGCGATCCAGTACTTCTCGCCGTTGGCGCGCTCGCTGACGGCCGCCAGCAGGAGTCCCTGGCAGATGTTGTCGATATAGGCCATCGAACGCATCTGACGACCGTCTCCGAGGATCGGAAAACGTCCGGCCTTGATCATCTTGAAGAAAGTCGATTGCCGCTCGGGTTGGTTGGGGCCGTAAAACCAGGGCGGCCGGATGACGACCGTTTCGATCTTGCCCGAGGATTGGGCTTCGTCGACCAGTCTCTCCATCTCGCGCTTGGAGCGTCCGTACTCCATGTAAGGGTGGTAGGGCGACGACTCGTCGAATCGGTCGTGGCTCGAGGCGTTGAAGCCGAAGGGGGAGTTGGAGGAGACGACGACGACGCGCTTCACACCCGCTTCGACCGCGGCCGCGAGGAGATTGCGCGTGCCGCCGACGTTGACCGCCGCGAGCTCTCCGAGGCCGCGGGTGGGGTGAACCACTGCGGCGCAGTGGAAGAGCACGGCACCCTCGGCGTTCGAGCAGAGATCGCGGGCGCGTTGCGGGTCGGTGAGATCGCCTTCCACCAGATCGCTTGCTGTCGATAGGCTGGTCAACGGCCCAACGTCGAGCTCGCGCTGCACCACCGCGCGGATGCGCACAGACTCATCGCTCTCGTCGATGCGAGGAAGCCCTTCGAACCCGTTCACCAGGGTGTCGACCAGCCGCGTTCCCAGCCATCCCGGGGCGCCTGTGACCAGCACCGTCGGGCGTGTGCCATCGCGGGCCTTGCCGCGACGGATCGCCGCGAGGCGTTTGCGCCGGCGCTCGTCGAATCGATCGACGTTGCGCAATGCGATCGCCATGATGGTGCCCTGCGGGTTTACTCCCGGCGAGTCGGGAATCAGACTCGCGTCGTTGACCCGGAGATTCCGGAAGCCGTGCACCAAGCCCCAGGAGTCGGTGGCGCACAGATCGGGGTTGTTGCCCATAGGGCAGCTGCTGAAGGCGTGCACGGTCGACAAGCTCATTGCGGACGCCGGCAACGGGCTCACCGCGAGACGTCGACAGTCGTCCGCCGAGCGAAGAACCGGATGGGAACGCAGCGACGGGTAGAGTGCGACGGCGCCGGCGGCGAAGAGAATCTCGCCGAGGTGGGCCAGCCCCTGGCTCAGATTGCGTCGATCCGATCGGGTGAGGCGGTAGCGCACCATGACGCTGTCGGCGATGCCCGGGATTGGGCGGATGCTGCCGCGGCTCATGCCGCGAGTCGCCGTGTAGTAGAGTGCCATCCGCTGCCAGTGCTGCATGACGTTTCGGTTGACGGTCCAGTTGTCCGCCAGCAGCATCGCCAGAAATCCCGGAGTGAATACGGCGCCGCCGATCGCGATCTGTGGCCAAAACTCCTTGACCTGGTAGATCGGCAGAGCTTGGTCGTGTGCCTCGACCCGATCATCGAACAGCGCCGCCACCTTGAGCATCGGGTGAATGCACAGGTTGTTTCCGATGTTGCGGGTGATGCCGCTGCGCCTCAGCAGCGCGGCGCTCTGCACCGCGCCGCAGCATACGAAGACGAACTCCGCATGGACGGTGGTCGAGACCGCGCCGCGTTGGACGATGA
>JANQHZ010000815.1 GCA_028282445.1 Candidatus Binatia bacterium
CGGGCTCGGTGCGTACATCTCGACGTGTCCGGACAGCGGCTCTCGACCGTCGATGAGGAATCCAGCGGCGGCAACGACCGACGCACCAGTCCAGAGAAGGTCGCCGGTATCGCTCTGGGCACTTGCGCGCTGAGCGTTGGTCATCTCGGGAAAGTGCAGTCCCGCCGAATGATCCTCCAGGTTCACCATGTAGGTGTCGTCGAAGCCGAGGAACTTGGCGCCGCTGAAAAGGTTGACGAAGGTCTGGAATCCCAGACCGTGCCCAATCTCGTGCAGCACGACGGTCGCAAAGTCGATATCGGTCCCTGGCGGAGACGCGTCGAGGCCGTAGTACCACGCATTGGGGAAGGGGCAGGTCGTGCCGACGACACTGTTGAAGATCGCGAACACGTCACTCTCCACGTCGAGGTCGACGCCGCTCAACGAGTTCGCCAGTGCCTGAGGGTAGAAGGTATTGGGCAACGGCGCCCCGGGGAAGTCCCTATGCACCGTCGTCGCGCCGGCACCGCCGAGCGTCGCGCCGCCGGCGTCGCACGACAGAACGTCGAAGTTCGCATCGATCTTGATCTCGACGCTGCTCGACAACAGCGCTCCCCAAATGTCGGCGGCGTGCTCAAAAGCGATCAGCCGCTGTTCGCCCAGGGTCGTGCCGGTGTTGCCTCCAACCGGCGCAACGACCGTCGGATCGTTGAATCCCTCGCCCGGACCGTCGAGGTTGACCACGGTAACGGTCGCGCCGTACGCGGGAGCGATCGTCAAGTAGGCGCCGAGCACGCCGGCTGCAAACGCACGCGGCATTGCCCTAGTCCTTCCCGGAGGCATCGGCAGACTCGCACTCGACTTCCGTGCCGCTGTCGGCGACCGTGGCCCGCACCACCCCGCCGAACCGACGTTTCAGGTTGACGGTGTATCCGCCCGCCGGGTTGGCTTCGACGACGAGGTCGTCCGTGGAACGACTGCGCTGCAAGGCGTCGCCGCCCGCAGCCGGCGCCGGCTCAGACTGCTCGTTGGGCGGCGCAGTGAAATCCCCTGATTCCGGGTCGATGTAGACGCGCATCCCCGCCGCCGGCGGGTTGGCGGTCGGTTCTTCGGCATTGGCGTCATCCACCCCAGCGTAGATCGCCAATAGTACGGCCAGGGCAATCGCCGCTTCCCATCGTTCCATCACGTCCTCCCGCGACCGGAGTCGGTCGTCAAAATCGGGTCAATCTAGTCCGGCCGGAGCGACTTTCCCAGCGGAGAATGGAGATTCATCCGTGCCGGAATCCACGCATCGAGCAACGACACCCGATCAGTTCGGCTCGCCGGTCGAGCGCGTCAGCCGTGTGGCAACCAGGGCTCCCACCACGACGCCGAGCCCGTTGGCGAGCGCGTCGGCCGGCGAAGACGACCTGGTCGGGACGTAGCCCTGGGCGACCTCGAGAGCCACCCCGAGCGCGAGCAGGGCTGCGATCGTGGCCGATCGGCCGCGAGTCGGAAACGATAGGATTCCGAAGATCGTATTCTGCGCGAAGAGCAGCAAGTGGACGA
>JANQHZ010001033.1 GCA_028282445.1 Candidatus Binatia bacterium
CTCGCGGTCGAGGAGCTACGCAACGACAACGACCGCCGAGAGCGCCTCGCCCTGATCGGCGACGAGATCGTCTCGGAGATCGACCCTGCCTATTTGGCCGAATGGGCCATCCAACCGATCGGCGCCAACCTGACCAGGCAGCGATGGATCGCCGCCGGCCTCGTCGTCGCAACGATATCGACCTTCGTGCTGCAGGGACTCGGAATCGTTCCGCCGGCGATCTTTCTGCTGGCGCTCTCCGCCCAGGCGGCGTTCGGAACACGACGGCGCGACGCCAACCGCGAGTTGCTTCGGTCGCTCGAGCTCGCACCGGCAGAGCTCGCCGCCCTCAGTCACCTGCTGCGACAAATCGAGGCGAGCGACTTCGAAGCGCCACGCCTGCGCGAGCTCCGTCGCGACGTCGGCGGTGACGGCGAGCTCGCATCGGTCGAGATCGCCCGCTTGATCCGCTGGATCCAACTGCTCGACGCACGCCGCAACATGCTGTTCGCCCCGCTGTCGATCTTCTTCCTGTGGACCAGCCAAACCGCCATGGCGATCGAAGCGTGGAGAGCGGCCAACGGACCGAAACTGGCACAATGGCTGGAAGCGGTCGGAGACTACGAGAGTTTGTGTGCCCTCTCAGGGTTCGCCTTCGAGCACCCAGACGCCAACTTCCCACGCGTGAGCACCGAAGCAGCCCCGCGCTTCGCGGCGACCGGAGCTCGTCACCCGCTCATGCGCGCCGATCGCTGCGTCGCCAACGACATCGAGCTCTCGCCGGCCTGCGGGTTGTTGATCGTCAGCGGGTCGAACATGTCGGGCAAGAGCACCCTGCTGCGAACGATCGGGGTCAACTGCGCACTGGCCCAGATGGGGGCACCGGTATGCGCGACGAGTCTGACCATGTCCCCCCTGCAGATCGGCACATCGATGCGTACGCAGGATTCGTTGCTCGACGGCACCTCGCGATTCTATGCCGAGATCAAACGACTGCGCCTCGTCGTCGACCTGGCCGACGCCGAAACGCCGTTGCTCTTCCTGCTCGACGAAATGTTGGCCGGTACGAATTCCCACGATCGTCGAATCGGCGCCGAAGCGATCGTACGCAACCTGCTCGATCGCGGCGCCATCGGTCTGGTCACGACGCACGACCTCACCCTCGCCGAAATCGCCGACGAGCTCGCGACGCGCGCGCGCAACGTCCACTTCTCCGACCAGTTGGTCGATGGCGAGATGGTCTTCGACTACACGATGCACGAGGGGCCGGTGCGGAAAAGCAACGCGCTCGGACTGATGAGAGCGATCGGTCTGGGCGTTTAGTGTCCCGAGTCGGCAAACACCCACTTGGAGCGATGTCCCTTCGGTGATACGTGCGGTGGGATGAGCAAGGAACTGGAAGAGGGAAGCAAGCTAACTCTCGACTTCAACAAGTTGGCGAAGGTGGCGGCCAATGCCCCCGACGTGCTCCCGGTCGCGGTGCAGAACGCCGACACCAAGGAAGTCATCCTGGTTGCCTACGCCAACCATCTCGCTCTCGAGACGGCGCTCGAAACCAAGAAAGCGGTTTTCTGGAGCACTTCCCGCAACGAGCTCTGGGAAAAAGGTAAGACGTCCGGGGAGATGTTCGACCTGCTCGAGGTGCGGGTCAACTGCGAGCAAAACTCGCTGGTCTACATCGTCCGTCCGCAGCGCGGTGACATCTGCCACACCAAGAACAAGGACGGCGCGCCACGCAACTGCTACTACCGCAAGTTGGACTTCCAGGGCGGAGAGCTGGTCAACCTCGACCCTTGATCGCCATCGGGACGCTGCGAAACCGAGTCGCGTTCGCCCAGTTGACCCGGCGGCGGGCCAAGGCCCGCCCTACGCGATCATTCGGAACCACCGACTTTCGGCAATCCCGTAGGGCGGCCCTCGGGCCGCCGCGCCGGAAACGCCAAACTGGCTAATTCACGAGTTGCGGAAGCGCCCGCGGGAGTGCGGAATCGATGAAATCCCGGGACCAATGGTTTTCGTCGGCGTCGTCTCAGAATTCAAGACTATTGCGGACTAATGTTCGTGCAGCTTGGCGTGTTCGGCTGGGCTGGTCGGGCGGGTGTCGCTGCCGGGCCCTTTGCTGACGAACAACCGGCCCAGGAACTTGACGTTGGCGCATTGGTCGATGTCGTCGGCAGCGCAGGCCGCCGCATCGGGAATGAAGAAGCGGATCGGCCCGCCCTTCGATTCGGGGAGCGGCCCGTCGCCCAGCCGATAGGCGACGATCGCCTCGCGAACGGCACTCAGCGGAACGCTGGCGGCGAACTTGCCGTCGGTCGATTCGCAGGTGAGGTGAGTCACATCCGGTTTCAATCCGGCTCGCCCCAGCACCGACGACAATCGCACCCCGCCCCCCTCGCGTCCCGCAACCAGCGAGGAGATGTCCTCGACCTGGTCGGGCAGATCGGCCAGATCGTCGAATGCCAGAGATAGCGGCGTCAACACCGCCCCTTCCACCGACAGCTTCATGGGGTCCGCTTGGGGTCCAACCGCTCAGGCCAGCTTCTTGAAAGCGTCGATCACATCCTGCGGTGCCTGCACGAGCTCGATCAGCACCCCCTCGCCGCCGATCGGCGCATCGGCATTCCCTTTCGGATGAATGAAGCAAACATCGAACCCGGCCGCACCTTTGCGGATGCCGCCCGGCGTGAAGCGCGTACCTTGCTCGCTCAGCCAATCGACTGCAGTCTTGAGGTCGTCGACCCAGAGACCGATGTGGTTGAGCGCCGGCTCGTGAACCTTGGGCTTCTTATCGGGGTCGATCGGCTGCATCAAATCGACTTCGACCTTGAACGCCCCGGCACCCGCCGTGACGATGTCCTCGTCGACGTTCTCCTTCTCGCTGCGAAAGTTGCCATGCGGGTGCAACCCGAGGGTATCGACCCAGAGCTTCCGCAACGCTCCCTTGTCGAGCCCGCCGATGGCGATCTGCTGTAATCCCAATATCGAAAACGGTCGTTCGCTCACGACAACACCTCCTGATCGAATCGTCTCGACCAGAGAGAGTATCGGCGTCCCCGCGGCCACACAAGCCATTCGGTCGGACAAGCGCCGAAGCTGGAAAGCCGATCTCGTACGGGTGGAATTCCCCCGTCGACAGTGCGTAGAGTCCCCAACGGAGGGAACACGATGAAGCTACCAAGCAAGGGATCGTCGGTCGAAGAAGTTCTGGGCGTGATGAAGCAACGCAAGGCCGACGACGCCAACTGGCGGGGCGCCAAGACGTTCAGCCTGATCTACCCGGCCGGCGAGGAAGTCGACCACGCCCTGCACGAGTTCAACAATCTCTACCTCTACGAGAACGCGCTCAACCCCTTCCGCTTCCCCAGCCTCCACACGATGGAGAAGGAAGTCGTCGCGATGACGACCGACCTGCTGCACGGCGGCGAGGATGCGACCGGTGCGATGACCTCGGGCGGAACCGAGAGTATCTTGATGGCGGTCAAGACAGCGCGCGACCGCGCCCGCGCAGAGCGCGGCGTCACCGAGCCGCAACTTCTTGCGCCGGTGAGCGCCCACCCGGCCTTCGCCAAGGCGGCGAGCTACCTGGACCTCGAACACGTCCAGATCCCGCTGGCCGACGACCTGCGCGCCGATGTCGATGCCGCCGAGAAGCTGATCACCGACCAAACCGCGATCATGATCGGGTCGGCACCCAACTATCCGCACGGCATGGTCGACCCGATTCCCGAGCTCGCCGGGCTCGCCGCCGAACGCGGCATCCACTTCCACACCGACGCATGCGTCGGTGGATTTCTCCTGCCGTTTCTCGAGAAGCTGGGACACGACATTCCGCCCTTCGACTTCCGCGTGCCCGGAGTGACCACCATCTCGGCCGATGTCCACAAGTACGGCTATTGCACGAAGGGAGCCTCGGTCATCGCACACCGAAGCAAGGCCACCGCCGACTACCAGCTCTTCCTCTACGACAAGTGGCCGGGGGGGATTTACGGATCGCTGGCGATGGCCGGCGCGCGGCCGGCGGCGCCGATCGCAGCGGCTTGGGGGATCATGAACTTCCTCGGCGAGGAGGGTTATTGTCGCCTCGCCGGACGCGCGCTCGCCGCGGCCCAAAAGCTGCGCGCCGGGATCGAAGCGATCCCCGGGCTGCGCATCTGGGGAGATCCGGTGGCGTCACTGATCGCCTTCGGGTCCGACACCCTCGACATCATGGCGATCGGCGACGTCATGGACGATCACGGCTGGCATCTCGATCGGCAAGACGGCCCGGCCGCTCTCCATATGATGGTTTCTCCCGAGCACGAGCGGATCGCCGACGAGTTCCTCGCCAACCTGCGCGACGCCGTCGCCAACCACGGCGCTTCGCGCGGCGTCGAAGCGAGATATTCGTGAGGACATTCCCAGCGAACCGAACCCTTCTGGTTGTCGCCGCCGCTCTCGCAACGGCCGTCGCAGCGCTCGCGCAAGGAGCGGGCGAGCCAGATCCGGAGCTGCGCGCCCAGGCGCTGGCCACACGGCGTGCCGAGCGCGATGCGCAACGCGCCGAGCGAATGCCGAGCCGGCCGGTCGTCCTACGCGACCCGGTGCCGCTGCCGGTGCGGCAAGCCCTTCCGCCGGGCGGCGAACCGGCGGGAAGATCGTGTCCCGGCAAGGATCCCTGCAAGATCGACTTCGAGGTACCCGCCGGGCGGGTCCTGGTCGTCAGCGCGCTCTGGTCGGCAAGCGCGGTCCGCTGCGACGACACGTCGCTCGGCGCCAGCCCGTCCGGGGGCGAGGCGATCGCACCGTGGTGGCACTGCGAAGAGTCGCTATCTTTGACAGGCACCGAGGCCGGCTTCGCCGGCTACCTCTTCGAATCGCCAAAGCGGGAATGAACGACACCCCTTACTGCAGCGTCCTAAACCGCATCGACGGCCACTGAGATGGCGTTGTACCACGCATCGCTCGCCCTCGCCTTCGGCATGGCGGCACAGGCGGTGGCAATCCGCTTCCGAATCCCGGCGATCGTCTTGCTGCTGATCACCGGCGTCACCATCGGCCCCGACGTTCTCCACCTGCTCGAGCCGGCCGAGCTCGGCGAAGCCCGCGGGGTGCTGGTATCGCTGGCGGTCGCCATCATCCTCTTCGAAGGAGGGCTCGGGCTGCAGATCGAGTACCTGCGCCAGTCCCAGCGGAGCCTGACCTTGCTGCTCACCTTGGGCTCGTTGATCTCGATGAGTGTTGGAACCCTCGCCGCGCACTACGTGTTGGGGATGCCGCCGTCGATCGCGACCCTATACGGCGCCCTGATGATCGTCACCGGCCCTACCGTCGTCACACCTCTACTAGCGAGGCTGACCGTCGACCGAAAAGTGCGCGACATTTTGATCAGCGAGGGAGTGCTGATCGATCCGATCGGGGCCATCGTCGCCATCGTCGCGCTCGAATACGTGCTGGAGCATCACGGCATGCTCGAAACGGGCGGCCAGGTTCTCTGGCAGCTCGGCATCGGCGGTGTCGTCGGGGCGTTGGCCGGAATGCTGATGTCGACCATCCTGCGCCACCGCTGGATTCACGAAGAGCTGTGGAACCCGGTGGTGCTCGCATCCGTCGTGCTCTTCTTCGCGCTGGCCAACAAGCTCGCCGGCGGCGAAGCCGGCCTGATGACAGCGGTCGTCCAGGGGGTCTGGCTCGCCAACACCGGATTGCGCGAGCTCGGCAAGCTGCGGCAGTTCAACGAGGAGATGACGGTACTCCTGCTGTCGTTCATCTTCGTCCTGCTCGCCGCCAACCTTCCACTGGAAACAGTCCGCAATCTCGGCTGGCGAGCCCTCGCCGTCGTCGCCGCAGTCATCTGGATCGCGCGCCCGTTGTCGGCGCTGTTGTGCACGATCGGCAGCGACCTTTCGATGCCGCAGCGATTGTTCATCGCCTGGGTATGCCCACGCGGTATCGTCGCGGTATCGGTCGCCGGTCTGTTCGCGATCCTACTCGACCGCGCCGGACGCACCGGAGGCACCGAGCTCGAGGCGCTGGTATTCGTCACGGTCGCCGTCACGGTGACGCTGCAAGGTCTGACCGTCGGACCGGTGGCAAGAGCGCTCGGTATCGACATGCCGAAGCTGTCGGGAACCATCATCGTCGGCGCCGATTCGCTCGGTCAGTTGATCGGCCGCCTGCTCGTCCTATTCGATCGCCAGGTCATCTTGATCGACCGCAACCCGGTGCTCGGACGCCGCGCCAAGAAAGCGGGGATGGTCTGCTTCACTGGCGACGCAACCTCGAGCGAGGTTCTCGAAGAGGCCGGTGCCCGCTACGTCGACACGCT
>JANQHZ010001036.1 GCA_028282445.1 Candidatus Binatia bacterium
GGTCAATCTCCTCTCGAAGCCGCGCTAGCTGGCCCAGCGCTTTGCCACCCAGGCGTCGTAATCCTGGGGCGAATGAACCTTCAGGTAACCGAGCATTCCGGAGTGGCCGAAGCCACAGAGCTCGGCACAGGGGATCTCGTACTCACCCGTCTTGGTAGCTTTGAACCAGCCATCGATCTGCCGCCCCGGCATCGTGTCTTGCTTGAAGCGCAGGTTCGGCAGAAAGAAGCTGTGAATGACGTCGCGCGACATCAGCTCCAGCTTCACCACTTTGTCGACCGGAACGTTGAGCTCGTTTTCCAACGTCATGTCGTCGTCGGTATCGAACTTGCCGTCCGGCCCGGGATAGATGAAGTCCCAATTGTACTGCTTGGCCATGACGCGAACGCTGACATCCACCGGCGGGATCTCGGCCTTGATCTCGTCCCAGGTAGCGCGGCTCATCAGCGTCAACACGACCAGAATCAGCGACGGCGCGATGGTCCAGGCGATTTCGAGCGTGTTGTTGCCGTGCGTGTAGGTCGCCTTGCGGCCCGGTTGGTACCGGTACTTGACCAAAAACACGATGAGCGTCGCTTGCACGGCGACGAACACGATCGTCGTGATCCAAAAGATCACGTAGAAGAGATTGTCGATATCCCCACCGTAGGTAGAGATATTCTCTGGCAGCCAAGGCAACATGCTTGGAATCCCCCTTTTCGCGCCTGAACCTTAAGTCGTGAGTGCGTCGGGCGGCTACTTGGCCGCCAGCTCGAAGGTCACCGAAGCTTCGCCGCCCGCCGGGACAGTCACCTTCTGGGTCGACTCTCCGAGCGTCTCCTGCCAGACCTTGATCTCGTACTCGCCAGCCGGGACATCGCCGAGCTCGAAAGCGCCCGACTCGTCAGTAATGGCGTAGTACGGGTGTTCGGCAACCGCGAGCCAGCCCTTCATCCAGCCGTGCACGTCACAGGTCACCTTGATCATTTCAGGCTCGCCGAACTTCTCCTTGATCTTCTTCTTGAACTTCGGCTGCGCCCGGTTCACCGGCTTGTTCTTCTCACTGTAGGTATGGATGTTGTGGAGAATGCCGTCGGAGTTCTTGATGGTCAGCTCGGCGTCTTTCTGCACGATCACGATGTACGGCAGATACTCACAGCCGACCTGATCGAGGATCGCGCTGTCCTCGGGAAACGCCTTCCCCTTCGAGATATTGGTCAGCGAAACGACCGCGAACTCGATTCCGCCGCCCGCACCGACGACCAGGTCGTTGGCTTTCTTGACGCCGACGTCGCAGGCCTTCTTGTCCTTGTTCACTTCGAGCACTTGCCGCTCCGGAGGCGTTCCGTTGAACTTGACCATCCCCTTGATGGTTCCGCCGTCCGACACCGCACCGCCCTCGTAGGCAAGAGACGCGGACGCCGAGGTCAGCGCAACGGCCGCCGCGACTCCGGCCGCACGCGCCGCCGTTCCAAATAGATTTCGCATCGAAGATCCTCCTTCTATTGAGTAGGTCCGACTCTACAACCGTGCCGGATCACCCCTCCACTTGCACATCCGCGGGTGCGTTTGACTCCGCGGCCGCCGTTTGGTCCGACGGTTCTTCTTCCACTTCTGGTTCGGCTACGGGCTCGGCCGCTGCCGTTGCTGCACTGCCACTCGAATGCAGAGTCAGCAGGTAGTCACGCATCGCCTTCACTTGCTCGAGATCGGAGTCGAGGACGTCGTCCGGACCGTCGCGCTCGTCATCGCTGAAATCATAGAAAGACGGCATCCGGGTTCCAGGCATCAAAGCTTGAGGATCCTTGATCCACTCGACGATCCAATCCGGGTTCAGCCGCTCGCTCGCCATCCCGAGGTCCGGAGCCCATCCCTCCTGCGGCCCCTCGGGCTTCGTGTCGCCCTGCTGGTGGCAGGTCCAGCACGAGAAGTAATCGGCGGAAGCCAACAGCTCGCCCGCCTCGACATACTCCGGCGAAAGCTCGCTATCGTCGATGTGGACGAAGGGATTGTCGATTCCGTCTTGCGCCGCAAAGTATCGGACCAGGGCGGCGCTCTCTTCGTCGGTCATCCCAAAGCTCGGCATCCTGATCTTGAGCCAGGGACGAAGCGGCACCGGCTTCTTGAGGAAGCCGTAGAGCCAGTTGGCCTGAACCTTCGCCCCCTCGCCGGTGAGAATCGGCGGCCCGAGGCTCGGGTTCTCGCTGTAGTTCGCCATGATCGCCCCGCCCTTGCCGTCGATGACGTGACAGCCGACACAGTTGTAGTGCTCGACGACTCGTCGGCCCTCTTGCAGCGTCTTCTCACGATCGAGCGACGCCGGCCGGTACGCGTCCGGAACGCGTCGTTCCTGCCGACTGGCCAGGAAGATCAGAATCGCATCGATGTCACTCTCGGACAGATCGAAATGCGGCATCGCCTGCTCGATGCGCTCGGTCTCGTAGATTCTCGGTTCGTTGATCTTGTTGAACGTCCAATCCCGCCAGGTGTGCGGAATGTCGGTGCGGTTTCCGAAGAATAGCTCTTCGAGCGGCTTCGAACCGAACACCGACAGCTCGACGGCGACCCGAGACTCGGCCTCCATGCCGGGAATGTTGTGGCACCCTGCACAGCCGTACTTGCGCACCAGCGCCTCTCCGTTCGCCACGTTGTCGGCATCGAGCAGCCGGCTGCGGGTCGCGGAGTCGTCGCCCGGGCGTTCGCCCAGGGTGAGCAAGTAGGAAACCAGCGCACGCGCTTCATCGTCACTCAGACGAAGACTCGGCATCCTCGATTCGGGGGAATACCCGCGCGGGTTCTTTAGCCAGTGGTACATCCAACGCGGATTGGTCTTGGCTGCGATGTTGCTCAGGTTCGGTGCGATATCCTTGGATTCCCCGAGCGAGGCGGGAGATTCGCCCGGCGCCAAGCCGTGACAGCCTCGACAACCGAGAGAGTCGGCCAACTCTGCGCCTTCGGCAACGAGCGCAGCGTTACTCGAGTCGATACCGCTCGGCACATCGTGCGAAGCCAGCCACTGCTCGCTCTCGTCTTGTGATGCGCTCAGGATATAGCCGGCAACCGCCTCTGCTTGCTCTCGAGTGAAGTAGAAGTTCGGCATCTTCGAGCGCGGGCGGTAGCGATGCGGCTGCTCGACCCAGTCGACCAGCCAATCGGCGTCGACCTTGGCGGAAACGCGGCGCAGATACGGCCCGACCTTGGGCAAATCGCCGTACCCCTCGACCAGGTGACAGCCGATGCAGCCAACCTGCTCGAAGAGTCGTTCGCCAACGGCAATCCGCTCCGCGGAATCCAAGCGAACGTCGACGTGGCAGCTGATACAGCTGGCTTGGGTTTCCTCACCGTCAAACATCGGGAACAGCCAGTACTTGACGTGACCGTGCGCTTGCTTGGGGGAGTTGACCGCCGGCCCCTGACCTTGGTGGCACGGCGTGCAGCCGAACTTCTCGACCGCATGTTTGCTGAGGTACAATTTTCTGTCCGGGTGGGTGCGGTACGGATGTTCCTCTTCCTCGTACCCGGCCTTGTTGATCGCCACGTGACACGAAGTGCAGCGGTCGACTCGCGCCACCGGCTGGTTGTAGGCGTTGCGGTCGAACTCGTTGAGCACGACCTGCTCGATCTTCGGGATCTTCGGCAGATTCAGCGGCCCGAGCTGGATCGTCATCCCCTCGACCCGTTGC
>JANQHZ010001040.1 GCA_028282445.1 Candidatus Binatia bacterium
TGCATGGTCGGGATGCTGATGAAAAAAGCGTCGACCGAGAAGGTGGTATGGACGTGAAAGTCGCCGAACAAGATGGTCTTCGAGGTGTCGGCGCCGACCGCGCGAGTGGCCTGTTGCTGCCGGGCGCTGTGAGCGTCGAGGACATTGTCGGGAAGGCGCCGTTCGGTGATCTGACCGGGCGACTCCGGCGTTCCGAGCCATCCCTTGCCAGCCGAATACACCAGACCGCCGATGCCGATTCCGACGATCAGGAAGAAGAGTATTGCCCCGAACAGTATGCGTTTCATGAATCGGACCCCCTGCGAGCTTCCCCGCGCTTCGTTCGTAGCCAGCTGCTGGCGAGAAAGCAAAAAGGGCGGGTCGCGTAGCGGTTGTATCGATGCCTGCTGGTGGAGCCGGCTGATCTGCTCGTCGCTGGAATTTACTGCAGGCTGAGGCTCAGGCGGAGGCGAGGCTAAGGTTGGTAGTCGCGCCAAGCGCGACGGCGGTTGCTGGGTCCCCGATGCATTCCTACCTTCCTCAGCCCGAGCCTCCGCCTACGCCTCAGCCTTGGGTAGTGGGTCACTGACCCACTACCCAGCCTTGGACCGGCTTGCACGGTCCTACCGCCTGGCAGTAGAGAGAGCGTTCGACTTTGGGAGGACGGTTTCGGATGATCAAGCTCTACGGCGTGCCGGCTTCGCGCGCCTTTCGCTGCTTATGGATGCTCGAAGAGATCGGGCTCGACTACGAGCACGAGCCGATCAACTTTACCGACGAGACCAAGACTCCCTCGTACAAGAAGCTCAATCCCAACGGACGGATTCCGACTCTGGTCGATGGCGACACCGTGCTGTGGGAATCGATGGCGATCAATCTCTATCTCGCTGCCAAGTACGACGGCGGCTTGCAGCCGAAGTCGGTCGAGGACCTCGGGCACGCCTACAAGTGGAGCTTCTGGGCGATGACCGAGGTCGAGAAGCCGCTCGTCGACTTGATGTTCCACCGGTCGATTTTTCCGGAAGGGCAGCGCGACCACAAAATCGCGGACAACGCCTGGAAGGCGCTCGAGACGCCGCTCGGCATCATCGACGATGCCTTGCGAGACCGCACCTATCTGGTCGGCGATTCGTTTACCGTCGGCGATCTCAATCCGGCGTCGGTGTTGAGCTGGCTCAAGCTCGCCAAGGCCGATCTCTCCTCCTGGCCCAACCTGGAGGCGTGGTTCGGCGCTTGTCTGTCGAGACCGGCGGCAGTCAAGGCGCGCAAACGATGATCTTCTGTGAGTCGGGGGGACAACGTGTCTGAGAATCTGGGAACTTTCGGTCGCATTCGCGCCAACCTGTCGGCGCTTTCCAGCGCCGGGGTGCTGAAACCGAGCTACTTGATGGCGCTGGTCAAGGCCAACAAGGCATGGGGGCCGACCCTGGCGACCGGGTTTGCCGCTGCCGCGACGCGGGAGCCGAGCGTTACCGGATTGATCGACGATCTCGGCACGATGACCTTCGGTGAGATCGACGCGCGCAGTAACGCACTGGCCAACGCTCTGGCGGAACGC
>JANQHZ010001069.1 GCA_028282445.1 Candidatus Binatia bacterium
GGCGTGGTCGTCGGACGGATCGCCGAGATCGGTCGTCATCCGGACGGCGATCGCCTGCGCATCTGCCAAGTCGATAGCGGCGACGGCGCCACGGCGACGGTCGTGTGCGGTGCGGCGAACGCGCGCAAGGGCTTGCGGGTGGCCTTCGCCAAAGAGGGAGCCGCACTGCCGGGCGACGTCAGCATCGGTCGGTCGACGATTCGCGGGGTGGAGTCGGCCGGAATGCTGTGCTCCGAGTCCGAGCTGGGTCTCGCCGACAAGTCGGATGGAATCCTCGAGTTGCCGAGGAACGCCCCCTTGGGTGTCGAGGTCGGCGAGTATCTCGAGGCGCGCGACACCATCCTGGAGATCTCGATCACGCCGAATCGCGGCGACTGTCTGAGCATTCTCGGTTTGGCGCGCGAGGTGGCGCTGCTCACCAGGGCGAAGATGAAGGAGCCACGCGTCCGGCTGAACGACAAGGGCGCGCCGGCCTCGGATGCGATCTCGGTGCGGATCGACGATCCGCACGGCTGCCGGCGCTACGCGGCGCGCGTCATTCGCGGCGTCAAGATCGGTCCGTCGCCGCTGTGGTTGCGGCTCCGGCTACAGGCCGCTGGGGTGCGCTCGATCAATAACGTCGTGGACGTCACCAACTACGTGATGTTGGAGCGGGGGCAACCTCTGCACGCATTCGACTTGGCGCGACTGCCGCGTCCGGAAATCGTCGTGCGACGCGCCGCCGACACCGACGCCCTGCAGACGCTCGACGGTGTGGTTCGCGCGCTCCAGCCCGACGACCTGGTGATTTCGACCGGCGCCGACCCAGTGGCGCTGGCAGGCGTCATGGGTGGAGCCGACAGTGAGGTTGTCGAAGACAGCACCGATCTGCTGCTGGAATCGGCCTGGTTCGACCCATCTTCGGTGAGGCGGACGGCGCGGCGACTCGACCTCAGCTCGGAGGCGTCGTATCGCTTCGAACGCAGCGTCGACATCGAGGGAGTGCCCGCCGCGCTCGATCGCGCAGCGGCGTTGATCGCCGACCTTGCAGGTGGCGAGATCGCGCCAGGGACCATCGACGAGTATCCGGGTCGGCGCGAGATGCCCGAGATCCCCCTGAGGCCGACGCGAGCCAGCGCCATCGTCGGCTGCGAGATCAAGCCGGCAGAGGTCCGCAAGGCGATGAAAGCGCTCGGCGCTACCGTCGGCAAGGGGCAGGGCGGAGCGCTGGCGGTCGTGCCTCCGACCTTTCGGACCGATCTCGAGCGGGAGATCGATCTGATCGAGGAAGTTGCCCGGATCGTCGGCTACGACCGGATTCCGACACGGCTTCCGAATCGCCCGCTGCAAGCGGTCCGCATGCCCGAGCGGCTGCGGCTCGAAGCAGAGATCCGGCCGCTGCTGCAGGCCGCCGGTTTCAGCGAGGCGATCGGCCTCGCATTTACGTCGGTCGAACGCAATCGACTGCTGCCCGGCGTCAATGTAGGCGCGCGGCCGATGCGCCTGCTCAACCCGATCAATAAGGACGAGCCGGAGTTGCGGATCAGCCTGCTGCAGAACGCGATCGAGATGTGGCGCCATAATCGGAACCAGGGCGCGGTGGCCATCGCCGGCTACTCGATCGCCAAAGCCTATTGGTGGACGGATTCCGGGCCCGGGGAAGGGTGGCGGCTGGCGGGTGTGCTCGCCGGCAACATGCCCTATTCGGGGCTGGGCGCGCGGCGCGCACCGGAGTTCAGCGACGTCAAAGGCGTTCTGGAGAACGTATTGGCCCAGGTGGGTATGTCGGCCGAGGTCGTATGGGAGCCGGGGTCAACCTGGGAGACGCTGCACCCAGGGAAGACCGCGTCCGTACTACTCGACGGCGAGACTCTCGGCGTCGTCGGCGCGCTGCATCCCGATGCCGAGCTCGCGCTCGACGTGGACGGGGAGCACTGGCTCTTCGAGCTCGACCTCGACCTGCTCGCCTCGCGTCCGACTCCGGCGCGGCGCTTCCGGTCGCTACCGCGCTTCCCGGCGGTGGTCCGTGATCTGGCGCTGGTCGTCGACCGCGATTTCCGCTCAGGTGACATCGTCCGCTTCGTCGAGGAGTGGAATCACGACCTCGTCGAAGGGGTGGAGCTCTTCGATGAGTATGTAGGATCACCTATTGCAACCGGCAAGAAGAGCTTGGCATACTCGGTCGCGTATCGCGCTCCGGATCGGACTTTGACCGACGAGGAGGTCAACGCGCTACAAGACGATCTGATGACGGCACTGGGAAAGAAGTTTCGGATTGAACATCGACAGTAGTAGGGGTTTTACGAGGGGGGAGAACTCGTGGCCGTAACTAAGGCCGATATCGTCGAACGAATCCACGAGAAAGTCGGTTTCTCGAAGAAGGAGGCGGCCGAGGTCGTCGACTCCATCTTCGAGATGATCAAGGGACATCTCGAGTCGGGGCAGAAGGTCAAGATCTCCGGCTTCGGGAACTTCGTGGTGCACGACAAGCGACCTCGCAAGGGTCGCAATCCCCAAACTGGGGAGTCGATCACCATCCGCGCTCGCCGCGTGCTGGGCTTCAAGGCCAGCCCGATGCTCAAGAAGAGCATGAACGGGGAGACCGGGGAGGAGTAGGGTCGCCCGATGCCCGATCAGTCGACGGAGCTTCCCGATAAGCTGTACTTCAAGATCGGCGAGGTAGCCAAGCTGGTCGGCGTCAAGCCGTACGTGCTGCGGTATTGGGAGACGGAGTTTCCCAGTATCCGACCGGGCAAGACGCGGTCGCAGCATCGGCTCTACCGGCGACGCGACGTCGAGACTCTGCTCGAGATCCGTCGTTTGCTGCACGACGAGCGCTACACGATCGAGGGGGCCAAGCGTCGGCTGCGCTCGGGTCGAAGCGACGACGACAACGGGATCGACCTGCCTGCCGAGGCGATGGTGATCGCAGAGGAAGAAGTTGACGAGGCCGAGCGCTCGTCCGCCCAAATGGCGTTGCCGTTGGGAGACGACCGGTTTCGCGAGACCCTCTGCGAAGTCCGCCGCGAGTTGGAGGAGATTCGCGACCTCCTCTCCGGCGACGAACCGGGCCACTGATCCGACACCCAAGCGTCGCTTTTCACGGGTCGCGTTCCGAGAATGCACGGAGGCTCCGTGCGCAATGCTTTGCCAGGGTGCAGGTGCGGCCCTTTCGGGCGACGGGTCCCGCTTGGCATGGCGGTTGCTCAACAGAGCAACGTGATCCAGCTACCAAAAAACCTGACGCCACCCGCGGTCGACGAACCGCAGGGACAGATCGCATTCCGCCTGTGCAAGATGATGTTGTCGCGCAAAGTGTTGTGGGACGAAGATGTGGGTTTCGATATCCCCCAGTTCGCGACCGCACTCGGCGCCGATTCGACCGTGGTTGCAGAGGTTCTGCATTGCCTCGAGCGGGAGGGGTGGATCGTTCGCGCCGAGGACGGTGAGCGTCCGATCCTGACCGACTACGGCGTCGCGTCACTCCTCGGCCGTGGCAACTCCGTTGCGACCCTCTCCGCCGGCGAGGAGCGCTCGCCTGCGGTCGCAGGTGGGACAGCCTTCGCGTCCGCAGAGGATTCGCTCGGGTGACGAGCGAATAGCCGCACGAGCCGCGTGCACCACGATCCGTAAGGGGGCAACCTGGAGCGGCCCGGAATTGGCGAGCGACTCGTCGTCGACCGCCGCCTTTAGCTCGTCCTCGAGTGCGCGGTACCCCTCGGTACAGAACGCCGAGTGGTGCACCACCACGCGTTCCTCGAATCCGGCGATATTGATCCGATTCGCCGTACTCCGGAATGTGACCTGGGGCGTACCCAGCTCCTCGGCGAGAGACAACGCCGCGCTGCGGTGTAGTGGATGGCCGATCCGCAGGCAAAGTGCGTTCGACAAGTTGAGCTTCTTGATCGGCCCGAGGGGATTGTTGTCGCGATTGGTCGAAAGCAGATCTTGGCTTTGTGCTCCGCACGCCGCGAAGGAGTTGGTCGGATGCGCCGTGCGCAAGACGTCGGGACGATGCCGGAAGACCTCCGGTACGGAGCCCAATTGTCGGTCGGCAGCGAGATCCAGCTGGAAGGGTACCGGCTCGGGCGAGGCATCGGAGAGCGTGCGCGAGATCGTGAACGTCGGTACGACCAATGTCCCCTTTCGGCCGACCGCCTCGCGCAGGAGGTCGCAGAACCTTTCAGCGTCGGCCGGGTCGTCCGAATGTGCCTCGACGAGTAGACTGGCTCCCTCGAGTGGGAGCTTTCCGAGGCTGCTTTTCAAAGGGCCGGTGAGCGTCATCGGCATCGCATCGACTGGGAGGCAAGTTGATACTGGAAATGATCCCCGCCGTGAAGTCACGAGAGTGGATTCGTCGAGCTGGTCGAGTGAAAATCGCGGAATCTGCGCAAAGCTAGGCGAAGGTATGTACATTCTTGCAGCGAGTGGCAGTCCGGAGATGCTGCGACGTGCGGCGTGTCGCCGCGGCGGTCAACTGGTAGCCACTGTCATGGTTCGACAATGAGGCACGAAATCGTCGTCATCGGCGGTGGCGTCATCGGCGTCGCGGTCGCCCGCGCCCTGCGCATGCGCGGACGCAACGTATGTCTGGTCGAGCGCGACCGACCGGGTAGCGAATCGAGTGGTGCGGCCGCGGGGATTCTCGGGGCGGTGTCGGAGACGGACAGCGACGCGGTCGCGGTATTGGGTCTGCGTAGCGTGCAGTTCTACCGGACGCTGGTCGACGAGTTGCGACGCGATACGGGTCGTGAGATCGACTATTGGAAAGAGGGTACGCTTCGGCTTGCGCACGGTGAGCAAGAGACAGCCCGTCTCCAGGTGCGGGTGGAGCGGGCGGGCCGGGTTGGCGCCGGCGCTGATTGGATCGACGCTGACCGCTTGGCACGAATGGAACCGGGGCTCGGCGCCGACGAGGAGCGGCGGGCGGTGCTCTTTCCCGACGAGGGCCGGGTCGAGGGCGCGGCGCTGTGTGAGGCACTAGCGGCGGATTTCGTCGGCCGGGGCGGGACCCTGTTGAGCGGTACGGAGATCCGCCGAGTCGCTATCGAAGGCGGCGTGGCGACCGGCGTCGAAGTCGAGAGCGGCGCGATCGCCTGCGACGCGGTGGTCGACGCCGCCGGGGCGTGGAGCGGACAGTTCCACGGAGGTCCCGACATTCCGGTCGAGCCGTTGCGGGGGCAGATGGTCTGCCTGCGAGCGCAGCGGCCGTTCTTTCGCCACACGGTCTACACCGAGTCGGTTTACGCGGCGGCACGTCGAGACGGCCGTCTCCTGCTCGGCAGTACGCGTGAGAGCGTCGGCTATCGGAAGGAGGTCACCTGCGGTGGCGCAGGGGCAATCCTGCGGCGGGCCTTCGCGATCGCTCCGGGCGCGCGCGGTCTAGCGGTGTCCGGTTGGTGGAGCGGCCTTCGCCCGCTGTCGGTCGACGGCCTGCCGTTGGTCGGTTTCTGGCCTGGACTGCCGAACTACATGGTGGCGACCGGACACGGGCGCAACGGACTACTTCTCGCCCCGGTCACGGCGGAGATTGTGGCGGACCTCTTCGACGGACGGACGAGCCCCGAAGCGGAGGCGCTCGACCCGGCGCGACTCGCGCTGTAGCTGGGCGTTGGTTTCCGGAGAGCGCCACGAACACCTCCGGCTTCCAGGGGCTGTCGATCTTTTCGTCATTGAATTGGTGATCGAGGCTAAGGCTTAGGCGAAGGCGAGGCTGAGGGAGGTGGTCGCGCTGAGCGCGACGGCTATTGCCGTGCCCGATGCATCCCTACCATCCTCAGCCTGAGCCTCGCCTTCGCCTCAGCCTTAATGGGGATACTCGCTCGTTCTCCGTAAGATTCGTTTTTCGACACCCCTTGCCAGGGGCCGAGCTGCGGAGTCGCGTTGACCGCATGTCGGGACGCGGTTAGGGTCTGCGGCTCTTTGGCTGGACCTGTTCGTTTCGGTCTCGGAAGAGGATTCTCTATTGGATTGGTTGGTCACCACGCTAGCGATTTACCGGCGCGTGCTCGGTCGGGGAGCTGGGTTGGCGTTTGCGAATTGGCCGATGGCCGGTGCCTTCTTCGTCTACGGCGCGATCATGCGGGTCGCCGTCCTGTTGATGTTCCAGCTCGGTCTGATCGGCGGCTTCATCGTCCCGATCGCAATGGCTCTCTGCGTCGGGTCGTTCTTGCACTGCGTCGAGGCGATCGTGCGCACCGGAAAGGCGACGCTTCAAGATTTTCGGGCCAGCTTCGGGGCGTAC
>JANQHZ010001086.1 GCA_028282445.1 Candidatus Binatia bacterium
GCTGAGCTGGTCGCGGATGGTGTTCGTCCGCTTCTTCCTCGGCGCCCGGATGCCGAGCTTCCTTCGCGGACATGTCGAAGCGTTCCACGCGTTCGGCGGGATCCCGCGGGTGCTGCTGTACGACAACCTCAAGAGCGCAGTTCTCGAGCGCAGCGGCGACGCGATCCGTTTTCACCCTACGATGCTCAAGCTCGCTCAGCACTACCGATTCGCGCCGCGGCCGTGCGCGCCGGGACGCGGGAACGAGAAGGGGCGGGTCGAGCGGGCGATTCGCTACTGCCGTGAGTCGTTCTTCGCGGCCCGCCAGTTCCGTGATCTCGACGACCTCAACGCCCAGGTCCGAGTCTGGTGTGAGACCGTGACGACCGAGCGGCGGTGGCCGGAAGATCATCAGCGTCGCGTCGCCGAGGTCTTCGCCGAGGAGCGCCCGGTGCTGCTCGGGCTGCCAGACGATGACTTTCCGTGCGAGGAGGTCGTGCCCGTCACGGTCGGCAAGACGCCCTACGCCCGCTTTGACGGGAACGACTACTCCGTCCCGCACACCTGCGTGAAAAAGCAGCTCGTCTGTTTCGCCAGCATCGAGCGCGTGCGATTCGCCGAGGGCGCTACGGTCGTCGCCAGCCACGAGCGCTCCTGGAGTCGCGGAGAGCGGGTCGAGGAGCCCGCGCATATCGAGGCGCTTGTCGAACAGAAGCGTGCGGCCAGAATCTCCCGAGCACAGGGGCGTCTGCGCCACGCCGCCCCAGCCAGCGTCGAGTACCTCATGCTCGCCGCGAGTCGCGGGCACAGCATTCGCGCGATCGCGTCTCACCTGCTCGGGCTGCTCGACGAGTACGGCGCCGCCGCGCTCGACAAGGCGCTCGCCGAAGTCACCGCGCGCCGGGTCGCCGGGATCCCGGCAGTCCGCCAGCTGCTCGAGCAATGGCGACACGCGCAGGGGCGGCCCCCGCCAATACCCATCCGCCTGCCCGACGACCCGCGGATCCGTGACCTGGTCGTCAAGCCACACGCCCTCAACACCTATGACGAGATCGCCACGCCATCCCGCGACGAGGAGGATGACGATGACCAAGCATGACTCTGGAGACTTGCTCCGCCGCGCGCGGAGACTGCGGCTATGGGGACTCGTCGCCCGCTGGGGCGAGGTCGAGCGCGAGCCCTGGCTCGGCCCCCTCATCGAGGCCGAGGAGGCCGAGCGCACACGCCGGACGCAGGAGCGCCGGATCAACAGCGCGCGGATCGGTCGCTTCAAGCCGATCACGGACTTCGACTGGAAACATCCACGCTCGATCGATCGCCGGCTCATCGAAGAACTCTTCAACTTTCAGTTTCTCGACGAGCCCGCCAACGTGATCTTGCTCGGCCAAAACGGCGTCGGCAAAACCATGATCGCCCAGAACCTGTCCTATCAGGCCGCTGTCGCCGGCAGGACCGTGCTCTTCACGAGCGCGAGCGAGATGCTCAACGAACTCGCCGCACAGGACGGCGCCGCTGCGCTCAAACGCAAGCTCCGCAAGTACACCAACCCCGATCTCCTCACGCTCGATGAGGTCGGCTACCTGTCCTACGACAGCCGGCTCGCCGACCTGCTCTTCGAGGTCGTCGCCCAGCGCTACAAGGAGCAGGCGTCGATCATGGTGACGACGAATCGACCTTTCGCGGAGTGGGAGGAGGTCTTTCCCAACGCGAGCTGCGTCGTCACGCTCGTCGACCGCCTCTGTCATCGCGCCGAGATCATCAACATCGACGGCGACTCCTACCGAGTAAAGGAGGCGAAAGAGCGCTCGGCCAAGCGCCGCTCGCAGCGACGCTCGGCCAAGCGGAGTTCCTCAAAGGGGACGCGCTCTGCCTCGGCCAAGACCTGAGCACTCCCTGACTTTGCCACGCTCGGCCCGGTCGCGCACGCGCTTCCGGGCCGTCGTTTCTCGAGGCCCTGACAGCGTCAAATTCCCGCGCTTCTACACCGTCAAATTCCCGCGCTTCTACACCGTCAAATTTCTGCGGCAGATTCCCGCGCCTTCTGACCGGCGACAACAGGTCCCACGCGACCGCGACGGCAGCTTCGAGCCGAAGGTCGTCAGGAAGAACCAAACCCGGCTCAAGGGCTTCGACGACCGCATTCTGTCGCTGTACTCGCGCGGGATGACGACCCGCGAGATCCAGCGACATCTCAAGGAGCTGTACCGCGTCGAGGTATCTCCCCAGCTGATCTCGCGGGTCACGGACGCCGTCGCTGAGGACATCCGCGCGTGGAGGAATCGTCCACTCAACCCGATCTGGCCGATCGTATATCTGGACGCGTTGGTTGTCCGAATTCGCGACCGAGGCGTCGTCACGCGCAAGGCGGTCTACCTCGCGCTGGGGGTCAATCTCGAGGGCACCAAGGAGGTTCTCGGCCTTTGGATCGAGGGCAGCGAAGGCGCCAAATTCTGGCTCAAGTCGATCAACGAACTCAAGAACCGCGGGGTCGAGGATATCTTCATCGTCTGCTGTGATGGCCTCAAGGGCTTCCCGGAGGCGATCGAGGCTGTGTTCCCGAAGACGGTCGTGCAGACCTGCATCGTGCACATGATCCGCAACTCGACGCGCTACGTCGCCTACAAGGACCGCAAAGCGGTTTCTGCCGACCTCAAGCCGGTCTACACCGCGGCGAGCCGAGACGACGCCCTGGAGGCTCTGGACGCGTTTGACAAGTCATGGGGCGAGCGCTATCCGATGATCGCTCAGTCGTGGATGGCCAACTGGGAACGCCTTGTTCCGTTTCTTGACTTCCCGCCAGATATCCGAAAGGTCATATACACGACCAACGCGATTGAGTCGGTCAATAGCCAAATTCGCAAGCTCATCAAGAATCGGGGCCATTTCCCGAACGACGATGCTGCGATCAAACTTATCTACCTCGCGCTCGTCAACGCCGAGAAGCGCTGGACCATGCCCATCCGCAACTGGAAGCTCGCGCTCAACCAGTTCGCAATTCTGTTCGAAGGACGTTTGCCCCTCTGACGCTACGCGGGGCTTGCGCCACAGATTTCGTTACAAGCTC
>JANQHZ010001131.1 GCA_028282445.1 Candidatus Binatia bacterium
GCCTGCGTCCCAGATCACCACGATTACCGCTCCGGCGATCACTGCGGTCAGCAGCTCTACGTTCCACCCCACCAGCCACCGGATTGCGATCCCCACAAACGTGGCGGCCACCCATAGGTCGAGAAGCGATCCAACGTCCATGCCTGCGGAACTAGCAAGGGCGGGGCCAACTCGGGTTGGATCTCGTTCTTGTGGGGGCGGGGCGCGCCGAACACAGCAATTGCGACGCTTTCGGTGACGTGAATTGTCACCGCGTTGCAGACTCGACGCTTTGCTTTCGATTGTCCGCATCGTTTCGCATGTGAGCTCGCGGACACCGCTAGGCTTTGATCTCCAGCAGATTGATCTTCTTCTGTAGCGCGCGCACCGAGATCCCCAGCTTGGCGGCGCTGTGGGTTCGGTTGCCGTTGTTCTTGAGCAGCTCCTGGGTGATCATCCGCCTTTCGACCTCGCGCAGACGCCCGCGCAGCGAGCTGTTGCCGCCCGAAATTTCGGAGATCTCGCGATCTCCGACGACTTCGCTGGAGAGAAGATCGATGTCGATCGGATCGCCGGGGTTGGCGAGCGCGACGGCGCGTTCGAGCTCGTTCTCGAGCTCGCGCACGTTGCCGGGAAAAGGATGCTCGGACAGGGCCTGCAGGGCGCGCGGGGTGATCGGACCGACTCGCTTACCCGATCGTTGGGTGTACTTCTCCAGGAAATGCTTGGCGAGGAGGACGATGTCACCATCGCGATCGCGCAGCGCCGGCAGGTGTACCCGCAATACGTCCAGTCGGTAGTAGAGGTCGCGGCGGAACTCGCCGCTCTCGACTTCGTCGCGCAAGTTCTTGTGAGTAGCGCTGAGAATGCGGACGTCGACCTTGATCGGCGTGTTGCTGCCGACGCGGCGAATCTCGCCTTCTTCGAGCACGCGCAGCAGCTTGACTTGCATCGGCATCGGCATGTCGCCGATCTCGTCGAGGAAGAGGGTGCCGCCGTCTGCTTCTTCGAAGAGGCCGCGGTGGTCTTTGACGGCGCCGGTGAAGGAACCTCGGCTGTGGCCGAAGAGCTCGCTCTCGAGCAATGCCTCTGGCATCGAGCCGCAGTTCTGCGCGACGAACTTTCGATTGCGTCGCTGGCTGTTGTAGTGAATGGCACGCGCGATGACTTCCTTGCCGGTTCCGGTTTCGCCGTTGATCAGAACGGTTGCATCCGACTCGATCGCCTTCCCCACCACGCGCAGGGTGTTCTTCATGGCGCTGCTGACGCCAATGACATTGTCGAGTTGGTAGGCGCCGGACACCTCGCGCTTGAGGGTGACGTTCTCGCGCTGCAGCTCGAGGTTGGCCTGTCGCAGCTCCTCGATCAGGGCGCTGTTCTGTTCGAGAAGATCGGCGTTGTGGCGGCGCAGCTTGTAGGTTTCCATCGCCGACCGAACCGTCATCGCGAGATCGCGGTTGTCCCAGGGCTTCGAGACGTACTGGAAGACTTTGCCGGTGTTGATCGCTTCGAGCAGGGTGTCGATGTCCGCGTAGGCGGTCAGGATAATGCGAACGATGTTCGGATGGCGGTGCATCACCTCGGCGAGCAGGTCGGTACCGCTCATGTCCGGCATGCGCTGATCGGCGACGATGACGCCGACGTGGTTGTCGGCGAGCACCTCGAGCGCCTGCGGCCCGCTGCCGGCGGTAAGCACCGGAATCTCCCGCCCGAAGAGCTGCCGCAGCAGGGTGAGGGTGTTCGGTTCGTCGTCGACGATGAGAACCGCCGGGGGCGGAGCATCGCCGGCCGGGTGAGAGTCGTCGGTGCTGCGCTGGTTGATCTGCTTGTTGATTGGATCGCTCATGTACCTACTCCTGGAGGAGCTCCGTTGGTGGGGAGGGTCACGGTAAAGGTGGTGCCGCGACCGACAGACGAATCGACCTGGATGTCACCGCCGTGGGCATTGACCAGGGAGCGTACGATGCTGAGTCCGAGGCCGGTGCCCTTGCCGACTTCCTTGGTCGTGAAGAAGGGGTCGAAGATCTTGTTGGCGGTTTCGGCGGACATGCCGGGCCCGCTGTCGGCGACCTCGACGTCGACGTGTTCGCCGTTGGCGCGCGTGCGGATGGTGACGTCACCTTTGTCCGGAATGGCCTGCAGGGCGTTGGCCAGCAGATTGAGGAATACCTGCGAAATCTGGCCCGCGTCGCAGCGCACCATCGGCAGATCGCCGTAGTCGCGGTGCACCTCGACCCGACCCTTGATCTCGCCCTGCAGCAGACGAAGGGACTGGTCGATGCTGTCGTGCAGGTCGGTCGGTTCGCGGCCGTTGCTGCCGGGGCGGGAGAAGGTGCGCAGGTCCTGGACGATGCGGGCGGCGCGCCGTGCTCCGTCTTTGCAGATCGCGGCGTTGTCGAGCAGGTTCGAGAAGCGATCGCCGTCGGCGAGCTCTTCGCGGAGGGCGTCCAACGTCACGTCCGCATCGTTGGCTTGCACGGCGGATTCGAGAGCCGCCTTGAGATCGCCGATCGAGTCGACGATCAGGTCGATGCTACTGTGAATGAAGCTGACCGGGTTGTTGATCTCGTGCGCGACTCCGGCGACCAGGGTGCCGAGAGCCGCCATCTTTTCGGCGTGCGCCAGCTGCGCCTGCGCCTCGCGAAGATCGTCGTAGGCGCGAGTCAGCTCGGCGTGCGATCTGCGCAGGTCCTGCTCCATCTGGCGCATGCGCAGCAGTGGGGCGATCCTGGCCTTGAGCTCGTCCGGGTGGAACGGCTTGGTGAGATAGTCGTCGGCGCCGGCGGCGAAACCGCTCAGCTTGCTGTCGAGCGAGGCACGCGCGGTCAGAAGAATCAGCGGCGTGTGGCGCAAGTCGGGGTCTTGCTTGAGAGTCTGGCAGAGCGCGATGCCGTCCGGCCCGGGCATCATGACGTCGCTCACGATCAGGTCGAAGCCGCGCCGGCGCAGCTGCGCGAGCGCGTCGCGCGAGTCCCCGGCGCTGACGACGTCGTAGTCTTGCCGCAGAACTTCTTCCAGGAAGTGAAGAATCTCGGGATTGTCGTCGACCAGCAGGATGGAATCGCGCGTTTCCTTCTCGTCGCGCGATTCCGAGGCCGGGCGCGGTTGCTCGGGTGCGCGTACGACCGATGCCGCGAGCGCATCGAGACTGTGGCTGGGCAGCTCGTCCGACTCACGGTGGTGCACGTCGTCGGCTTGGGCTTTCGGGAGATGGATGCGGAACGCGGTCCCAGCGCCGAGCGCGCTCTCCACTTCGATGCGTCCTCCCTGCACGTCGACCAGCTCGTAGGCGAGGGAGAGCCCGATGCCGCTGCCGGTGAAGCTCGATCGGCCCGCCGAGGATGCCTGACGATAACGCTCGAAGATGTGTGGTAGCTCGTCGGCGCCAATGCCGGGACCGGTGTCGAGCACGGTGATCACCGCTCCCTCGTCGGTTTCGCGAGCTTCGATGGTGACGGCGCCGGCGGCGGTGAACTTGAGGGCGTTGGCGAGCAAGTTGCCCACCACCTTGCCGGTCATAGCGCGGTCGCAGCGGGCGTGCGCGCCGGCTGCGGCATCGACGATCAGGCTCACGCCGCGTTGCTCGGCCAGCCAGCGGAAAGGCTCCGCGGTTGCCTCGATCAACGGGCCGAGTGACTCGCTGCGCAAACGTGGATGCATCTGGCCGGCGTCGACGCGGGAGATGTCGAGTAGGGTGTCGGTCAGCACCAAGAGGGTTGCGGCGTTGCTGCGCGCCAGCTCGACCAATTGCCGAGTGTCCGTTGGCAGGGTGTCGCTGCGTCGCGCCAGCTCTTCGAGCGGTCCCAACACCAGCGTCAGCGGGGTTCGCAGCTCGTGGCTGGCATCGGCGAAGAACTGCGTCTTGACCCGATCGAGCTCGCGCAGCTTTTCGTTCGACGCGCGCAGCTCGGCTTGCGTGGTTTGCAGCTCGCGGGTGCGTTCTTCGACGCGAGTCTCGAGCGAAGCCAACAGCTCGCTGACCCGGTCGTACGCCGCTGCGTTGCGCAGCGCCATCGCGGTCTGGTTGGCCAGCGTCCGGAGAAGCTCGACATCGCGCGGCCCGTAGGCGGCCCCGGAGTTCTTCGGTCCGACCTGGAGAAACCCCTCGAGACGGTCCTCGAATCGGAGCGGCAGGATGAGGGCGGTGGTCGGCAACGAGCCGTCGATACCGGCCACCTGATCGCGGTCGAGGATGCGACCCGCGGCGAGAGCGGCGAGCAGATCGCGGCCGACTCGCAGCGGCGGCCCGCCGCGCTCGCTGCCGACCGCTTCGAAGCCGTCGCCGGCAGCGCGGTAGATGGCGAACGACGTCGGCGCCATGGTGCGCTCGACGACCGCAGCGACGTGAGCCGCGATGCTCTCGCGCGACAGGCGTTCGGTCAGAGCTTGGCTGAGCTCGCGGGTGATCTCGGCGTAGTCGAAGTGGGTACGGAACATCAGCCGGTCGACCGCTCGCTGCAGTGCTTCGCGCAGCGGGTTGAAGGCGAGCAGGACACCGAGCGAGAAGAGCAGGGCGAACCACGGCGAGGCGGTGATCTGGAAACTGTGGAAGGCGAGATTCAATACCGCGAGCAGAGTTGCGTACAGCAGGAAGATGAGCGTGCTGAGGGCGACCCAGGTGGCGGCGCGACGCAGGAAGACGTCGATTTCGAAGAGATCGCGCTGGACGATGGCGTAGGCCAGCGTCGCCGGGAAGATCCACCAGCCGGCGGTCACGATGTTGAGCGGCAGCTCCGCTCCGACCAGTTGCGAAGCGCCGAGCACGAGGAAGGGAAGGCCGAAGGCAGCCAGCAAGCCGAGCAGGACGATCTTCAACTTTTCGCGCTCGATCGGCGCGACTCCTCGGCGTTCCCGCCAGGCCGTCCGCACCGAGAGCAGCAGCACCGCCACCACCCAGAGGACGCCGCCGCGGTAGGCGTAGGTCCAGGCGATCGGTGCGAGGTCGTAGAGCAAGACGTTCAACACTGCCAGCACCGCGCTCGACGCGGCGACCGCGTAGAGCAGCGCGCGGTGGTGCGCGAGCGGGCGCTCGTTGGGGAAACACAGCGTCAGGTAGAAGAGCGATGCAGGAACGAAGCCCTCGGCGATCGCCAATAGCCAGCGGAAGTGGAACGACGCGAAGTCGGCGAGTCCGATCACCAGACTGACGCCCCAGCACAACGAGAAGATCAGTAGCGCCTGCGCCGACTTGAGGCCGGGGCGAAGGAAAGCGACGAAGAAGCCGATCGCGAGCAGCGCGAGTCCGTTGAGCAGGTAGTTGGCGAACAAGCCGAACCAGTCGGCGACCCGGAATACCATGACTTCGATCGGCGTTTCGGTCTTCGCCTCGCCGTCGTCGAAGCCGTAGCGGAGAACCGTCCCGGCGCCGGCGCGCGCGGCGATCTCGAGGGCCTCTTGTGCCGACTCGACCGGCTCTCCGTCGACCGTGACAAGCTGACTCCAATAGGGAATGTTGGCGTCGCGTCCGGTCCAACCCGGCAGGTCGATCGGCGCGACGATTCGGTTCTCTCCCATAAGGAAGCCGTTGAACGGTTGCCCGATCCAATCGAGGCTGGCCTTCACGCAAATCGACGTGATCACCGCGACTACGAACAAAAGTGCGCACAGGCCGAGGCGAACGCGCTCCTCGGACGCGTATGCACTCGAAATATCGTACTGTTTCCCGGCGTTCATGCGATTTGCTTGCTTGTATGGACGCAAAAACTAGACCATGGCGGTCGGGGCTGTCGATTCTTTCGGCGGTTCTCCTGATCCTCTGCCATCCCCCCTGGTCGCTCGGCTGGCTGGCGCCGATCGCTCTGGTCCCGTTGCTGGTCGCCCTCTCCGGGACGGGGCTGCGCCGGCGATTGCTGCTCGCCTGGCTCTGCGGCACGGTCTGGTCGAGCGGCATGGTCGGTTTCTGGCTGGCGCCGGCGACCGCCGGCGCTCTCGGCGTCGGTACGGCGGCTTCGGTGGCGATCGCGCTGGCCGCCTGTCAGCTCTTCGGTGGGCTGCACATGGTGGCGTTCGCCACGCTCGCCGGCGGGCGGCCGGGGTGGGGCGGGCCGCTCGCGGTCGCCATCGCCTGGGTCGCCTCGGAGACCCTGCGTTCGGCGGCATTCGCCGCGATCCCCTGGGGGTTGCTCGGTCACGCTCTCTGGGAGCGACCGCTCCTCATCCAGGCGGCGTCGCTCGCCGGCGTCGCCGCTGTCTCGTTCTGGCTGGCGGCGATCAACGGTGCGATCACGCTGGCTGTCTTGCCCCGCCGCGCCGGTGGCTCGGCGACGCCGTCGGTCGCGCTCGCGGTCTCTGTCGCGG
>JANQHZ010000921.1 GCA_028282445.1 Candidatus Binatia bacterium
CACGGCGGCGTCGGCGACAGCTTGCGCGACAGCGTCGGCAGCGGTCTCCCAGGTCTCAAAGGCATCGTCACCGATCTCGATGTCCGGATTGCCCTCCCCCGAGCCATACGAATCGCCGAGGGCGACGATCAGCCAATCTTGCACTGTGACATCGCGCTCGACCGCGGCGGTTCCGGCCGCGAGCGCAATCTCCAACCCGACCCGATACACTCCTTCGCGCGGAAACTTCCATGCGAAGCCGGAGCACTCCGGCGAGCGCCCGACCTCCTCGCCATCGACCGACCAGCGGTACTCGGAACCCGCGGTCGATGCGCAGGCGTCGAACGCAACCTCCCACTCACCGGGGTCGATCTGTTCGGGCGTCGACAACACGTCGATGACGCCGTCGGCCGGGTCGGTATCCAGGCCGAGCCTGTCCGGCATCGACCAGTCGAAGTCGGCGACCGCCAACTCCCCAGCGTTCGCTGAGCCCAGCGGCGACAGAGACAAGACAAACCCCAGCTGCAGAACACCCGCAACCCGAACGACCGACTTCCACTCGACTCCCATGCAATGACTATAGCGTGGTTCGAGCGCTGGTGCTGTAGTGGTGAATCACGATCCCGCCGTGGGGAGCGTATGATCGTTAGGGCTGAGGCGGAGGCGGGGCTAAGGCTGAGGATGGTAGGGATGCGTCGAACACGGCAACGGCCGTCGCGCTTCGCGCGACCACTACCCTCAGCCTTAGCCTCCGCCTAAGCCTCCAGCCGACTCAGTGACGAGAGAATCGCCACCCCCTCAAAAAGGGGGGTGGCGCTCCCTACGCTCCCACCAACCGAAAACTACGGCAGGCCGCAAATCGGCGGCGCCGAGCAGCCCTTCGCTAGAAACTTCTTGCCGTCGCTACCGTCCTTGCCGCTGATCCCCACGCAGGCCGCACAGACCGCGCTGTCGCCGGCGTCGAAAAGGAGGTCGACCGTCCCTTCCGAAGTTCCGGCGACCAGGTCGTAGTCGAGAACGGACGGGCCCTTGCCCTGCAAGACGAGCTTGAGCTTGCCGGCCTTCCAGAGACTCACTTTCACGGTCCCGCCAGCGAGAGCCTTGTCTTTGTACTTGTACCCTTTCGGCTTCGACTCCTTACCGAGAAGCGTCCAGTTCTCGCACGGCATGCCGGTCGTATGACCGTGCCCGGAGGTGGAACTGGCCAAGGTCACAGCGACCTTGGAGGTACCGGCCGGCGAACCATTGCAGCGCGGATCGTCCGCCGACATCGGCGCGGGGAACGCGATGTTTTCGTCCTTGCTCAGGTAGACCACTTTGCGCTTGCTCTCGTCGTTGTCCGACTTGTCCTTGATCAACAGCTTGCGGGTCTCGATCAGGCTGCTGACCGGGAAGGACGCCGGGTCGGCCGGATCGGATCCGTTGTCTTCTTCGTCTTGATCGAAGTAGCCGTCCTCGTCGCGATCGAGCGCCGTCCGCGTACCGGTTCCCGGGGGCACACAAGTATAGGTGAGATCCTGGCCCGGCGTGGCCGCCACCGCGCGCAGTTGCGCGTCGGTAAGGCCCGATTCGGACGCTCGGTCGCTGTTGAAGAGCGCGCTCGTCGGATTGTACAGCCAGCCGCGATCCTCGCCGGCCAGCGTTCCCTTGACGACGAGGTCGCACTCGTTGACTCCCGCCGCATCGACCAGCTCGAAAGCGGTCTCCGCTCTCTGGATCAGCAAGTCGATGCGGCCGTCGACCGTGGCGCCGTTGGTGTCGGTCAAGGTCACTTGCTGGCCGACAATCGGGGCCAATGTCGTCGGGAATTGGATCATAAAAGACTCGAGATCGCGTCGCTGCGTGTCATTCAAGAAAAACACGTTAGCGTCCAAGAACCGAAACAGCGTATCGATCGCGCCGTCGTGAAGCATCCCGAAGCCGCGCACCTGGTCGCCCAGGTGTCCGTTGTTACCGGCGTTGATGGTCGGGACCCGGACCATGCCGAACATCCCGAGCTTTTGGTAGACGTTGCGCAGGTGGGCAACTTTGAAATGCTGCGGCTCCGCCTCGAAACTGCGCCCGCCGTCGGCTCCGAAGAATCCGAGGCTGGGGTCGAGCCGGTGGCAACCGTTGCAGGACTCGACTCCAGAGTCCGAGAGCACGTTGTTGTAGAGGTTCATCAACCCCGCCTCGTTGGTCGAGATCGAATGCGTCGTGTTGTCGAGGCTGCGGACTGGATTCGGCGGCAAGATCACATCGAGAATGAATGCGGTAAACTCATCCATTTGGGCTTCCGAGATCTGGTTCGGATCAGCTCCCAGAAGTCCCTCGAAGGCGACGATGAAGTTCTTGAACGACAGCACTTCGTCGGTCGGGTCGCTGCCGAAGAACCCGACGGAGCGGTCGCCTCGCCAATGCAGAGCCCCGTGATTCGCCATCCCCCGCAGGGTTTGCGTCGTCATCGGGCCCTTCATGGGATGAAAGTCCTTGAAACCCTGATCGACCGTATTGGAATTGATCGGCAAGTTGTTGATCGTCAGCTCGTCGTCCGGGTTACCGAGATCCCAGGAGAGGCTGTCGAAGTCACCGAAAACGTGGCACGACGCACACGACGCTTCACCGTTGCTCGAGGTGAGATTGGCATCGTACAGCATCGGACGCCCATCGACGATGCTGCTGGGCTCGGGGTTGTAGACCGGCACCGTCGACAGCTCCGCCTGGCCGACGGTGTCGACGATCGAAATGGTGTTGTCGAACCGGTTGAATACGTACAGTCGCTGGTTGGCTTCGTCGAGCACCAATCCGGATGGACCGCCGCCGACCGTGATATGCGTCAGTGGCGACGGAGTGAAGCTGCCGCCCTCGAGCTGCGCGACATCGAAGATTCCGACCTTGCCCGAACCGAAGGCAGCGACATACAGGGTCGTGCCGTTCGAGGTAACAGCCATCCCAGTCGGTGTTGCGAGGCTGCTCGACTTGGTACCGGCCGCGCTGGGCACGGTCGTGTAGTCGATGTGCGAGTTGAGGTGTTGCGACGTGACGCTACCGCCATCGAGAATACTGATACGCGACTCGTGCAGGTGGCCAATCACCGACGCGGGCTCGCCCATTGGCTTGGAGCTCGCGGCATGCGTTCCCGGTCCCTCGAAACGAACTTCGTTGATCGCTTCGGTGTTGGACACGTACACCTTGCCGCTCGACGGGTTGGTCACCATGTTGAAGTTGATGGTCCCGACTCCGGCGTACGAGTTGAGAACACTCCCCGTGGTCGTCGATATCTCGAACACGTCGAGGTCCGGCAGATCGAACATCACCTCAGTGCTCCAGTCGCGCCCCAACTCGTCGTGCCACTCCCCGCTCGTCTGGTCGTACTTCACGATCAGGCCGGCTTCCGGCCGGAAATCGCCGTGAGTGTCGTCGTGCGGCAACGGCAGTCCCCCCGGTCTCGTCATCCCGAGACCATCGACACACGAAGGCTCGACGATGTCGTTGTTCAAGTTGAAGCCGCTGGTGTTGCAGACCGACTGCTCGGAGACGACGGTGGTCTGGTTGCCCGAGTGGAAGACGGCAGCAAAATAGCTGTTGCCGTCATTGGCTACGGTCAGCGCGCGCGGGGTATCGCCGAAGAGAACGACGACATCAACCGGGTCGCCCTCGAGGTTGGTACCCAACGACGCCGGGTCGAACACCCATACCAGCGCGCGTCCGATGCCCTCGGTAATGAACGGTTCCATCTGATCGGGGCTGTCCAGAGGCTCGGGATCCGTCGAATGGTTCGCCCAGTTCTGTCCGCGGCGCGCCGTGGTCACCATGACACGCTGACCGAAGCCTCCGTTGGCCACCGCGATGTCGCGCGGTTCGTCCCCGACCTGCAGGGTGCGGGTGACGCGTGGCGGACTCGCCGACACGTCGACGATGCTCACGCTGTCGGAAAGATGATTGACCACCCAGACTTCGTCGTTGCTCAACGCGGCGACTGCCACCGGCTCCAAGCCGACCGCGACCGAGCTGGTGTGGCTCAGGGCTCCGCCGTTGACGGCGAAGATCTCGAGTCGGTTGTCGGGGGTGTTGACGGCGTAGAGCGTCTGTCCGTCGGGAGAGAGTGCAAGTGGCCTCACCTGACCGCTCTCGAACGCGAAGAAAGAGGCAAAAGCGCTCTGCACCGAGACTGCGCACAGAACCCAAATCAGAAAGAAGCGAGTAAGCGTAACCATATCTCCCCCAGGTTCCGAATCGAATGAGCAAGAGGCGCACTCCTACTACACCGGGGACCCAACCGAGAATACGTAGTTCTACGCACCCTGAAGAACGCCGTTGGGGCGGAGACGGGCCCCCATGTGGACGACTCGGTTCCATCTCGCCTGGACAACTCACGGGTTGGGGAAGCGCCCGCGGAAGTGCGGGATCGATGAAGTCATCGCAGCGACCGTCTCGACCTGACGATCGACAGAGTGTCGTTGGCGTCGAACTCCGAACAACTTGGTGCCAGGGTTCAATCCCGGCGGGACTACGCCTGGTGCTCCTTCAGCCAGGCTTCCTCTTCCCCGGGTTCGGGAAGGAGTCTGCCGCCTTCCATATTCCACCGCGATGGGATGTCGGCGGTAACGACGCTGACGCGATCCGGTTCGACACCCAGAATCTCCGCCACGCTCCGGGTCAAGTCGCTGACGATGCGCTCCTTCTGTTCGTCCGTCCGCCCCCAGCGGATGGTTCCGAAAACGAACGCGTCCTGCCCGGCCGGCAGATCTTCCGGCTTGTGCTCGGCGAAGAAAGCGTGAACGAAGGACGGCGGCGCGGCGGTCACGCCGCAGTGGACACGGACTACTTCTTTCGCAATCAGAGCGCGCTGCTCCTCGGTGGTGAGGCCTTCGCGGACGGCACATCGGTAAAGCGGCATGGCTTGGACTCCTTTCGACCAGCTATAGGGGGAGGGGACCGTCGAGCGCCGTCGCAACGATCTCGTTGATCGAGCAATTCGTCGTGTCGACCCAGAGGTCGCAGACCGCGCGGAGAAAGTGCTCACGTTTGTCGTTGTCAAATCCGACCGGAACCGAGCGAACGACGATCGATGAGGTGCTCGGCTCTCCAGCGGTCCAGGCGAACCCCTTGGCCATCGAGCGCCATTGGATGACGACTTCATCCGGCCGATCGCCAAAGGTGCTTTCGGCGAGATCCTTGAGCCCAGCCTCGAGCGCCGCCCGTTGTCGGTCCGCTTCCTGGCCTTCTTGGATGATGCAGATGTAATGAGCCATGCTTCGGGTCTTATGTCATTCCGGCATCCAATGGGAAGCCTGATTCACTCCTGGCCGTACCCGCGCAACACCAGCGTGGACTCATTTTGGTGAAGCGCCCAATACCGGTGTCCCGCGGCCGTCGTAACCGCAAAGGTCGCTGGGCGTCGCTGGGCGTAATGTAGGACTCCGACCGCCGGATGCGCCGCATGGACGAGATTGCAACAAACAGGCGGACCAGCGCACCTCGGCGAATGTGAACGGCTGGTCGCGAAACGCCCTGCGCCTTACCGGCGCGGTGTTCCTAGGGGTTGGCGGCCAGGCCTACGCCGAGCCACAAGGGCTATCGCCAAGCCTCCTCGCGATACCGCTATTCGTCGGTGGCGGCCTCGTTCTTGGCGCACATGCCACGAAACCATCGCGGATCGCGCTGGAACCGATCGCGACCCCACCGTGGAGCGCCGCCCTCTTGGTCTGCGCCACATTCTTCTCACTGAATTCAGTCCAGCCCCACACCCTGAATCTCAGCGGGCTTCAGCTCGCCCAGTACACCAGCGGCCTCCTGTGTCTCGCTCTTGCCGCATGGTTTCATGATCGCTCCAACAACACCGCTCCGACGCCTCGGATAGACCCT
>JANQHZ010000043.1 GCA_028282445.1 Candidatus Binatia bacterium
TTGGCTTCGATCGGTTCGGTGAACTCGACGGTCTGTCCGATCGCTCCGAGGTGGCCGTTGATGGCGTGCGCCAACAGGTGGGTGTTGGTCGACTGCCAATCGCCGGCAACCACGAGCGCTTGTTTGCCGGACGCGCGCAGGTCGCCGGCTACCGCCTCGATCCACGCTCGATGCGACTCGACTCCGACCGCCGCTCGTACCGCGATGCCGAGCTCCGCGGCGATCGCCAGGGCCAGCTCCTCGACCAAATCCGAGCCGAGTGGCAACCGGTGGTCCGCAGCGCCGCCGGTGTTGGTCGGGCTCGGCTCGACCGCATAGAGCCGGTTTTCGCCGGCGCGCCTGCGCTTGGCGAAATCGCGAGCATAGCGCAGGGAACCGCGGCCGCCGGTGAGCAGGTCGGCATCGAGGGTCAGGATCGTCTCTGCGCGATCCAGCCGGTAGCGCGACTCGAGCTCGCGACCGAAGGCGAGCCGGGACGCCGTTCGGATCGCTTCTCGGTCCACCGACTCGTACTGAATCCACTTGGCTTCGGGGAAATCCGCGAGCAGCCGTTCGATCTGAGTGATCAGCGAGGGCGAGGTGATGGTGCCGGTCAGAATTCGCAGGCCGGCGCCGTTCTTGGCGCGCTGCGACTCCACGACACCCGCGATCTCGGCGGCGAATGCCGACCAGGGCCGGATGTTTCCGGCGTTTCGAATCGTTTGTGACCGATCGGGGTCGTACAGGCCGAGAATCGAGGATTGAGCGAAGGTATCGGTTGCGCCGAGGCTCGACGGGTGGTCGCGGTTGCCCTCGATCTTCGTGGGTCGCCCCATGTGGCTCTCGACCAGCAGTCCGCTACCGACCCCGGCCAAGGGCATCGCAGTCGCGAAGAAGAGAGGCTTGCCGGGGACGATGTATTCGGGCGCCTCCGTATAAGGATAGATCTTCTCTTCGGGCTGGCGCGTGCAAGCGGAAGCCCCGGCCAGAGCGAGAGAGGCTCCCATCAATTTCAGGAAGTGGCGGCGTTCGACCGGGTCGAATAGCTGCGAGACCTGGGAAGGAAACTCGGCGTTGACGAACGCTCGAAACTGGTCGGTGTCCGCCAGCTGCTCCAGGCTGCGCCAATAAGCCGGACCGGATTTCTCGGAGAGCTTTTCCCGTAGCTGGGAGATGTCGACTTTGGTTTCTTCAGCCATCGTGTCGTCTACCGGTGGCATACCGAGCAATCGTCGCGGCTCTCGATGTGATATTCGTCGATGAGCCGAGCGCCCAGGGCTGCCTGGTCGTCAGTGAACCACTCCATGTTGAAGATCTCTTCGCGCGGCCGGACGTGTTTCTCCGGGTTTCTGTGGCAGTCCAAGCACCACTCCATCTGAAGGGACTCGGCCTGGTAGATCAGATTCATTTGATCGACCCGACCGTGGCAACTCGTGCATCCGATCCCCTTGTTCACGTGAATCGAGTGGTTGAAGTAGACGTAGTCGGGAAGATCGTGGACCTTGATCCACTCGATCGACTCTCCCGTGCGATAGCTGGCGCGCACCGGCTCGAGCGTCGGGCTATCGGACCAGATCTGCGCATGGCAATTCATGCATGTCTGGGTCGGCGGGATGTTCGCCGAAGAAGACTCTTCGACCGAGGTGTGGCAGTAGCGGCAGTCGATCCCGAGCTCGCCGACGTGGTGCTTGTGGCTGAACGGTACGGGTTGCTCGCGGGCGACGCCGGCCTGCGTCACGTAGCCGGAACGATTGACCACGGCGAACAACCACAGCAGTCCCGCGACGAGGAAGAGTGCGCCGAAGATGCTGACCTTAGAGAAGGTATTGGTGCTCGGATGGAAGATCTGCGCCATCGCTATCCAAAGGATACTACGATGGAGATTCAGTTAGGCAATAAGGGGGGCGTCGAGTTGGATTGCGATCACATGCGAGATCCGTGTTCACAATTCGCGAAGGTAACGCGGTTGCTGCGTTATCCCGATATCTCCGGGCGGCCTACTTATCGAACGATCGTAAAGATTTAATCGTCGACCCAAATGGTTGTCGTAGCTGGTCACACTCGACGATTTTATGCGTGCAAAATCATCTCTCGCGGACACCCGGCCCGAAGTGTCTACGGTCCGGTCCAGGTCACCTTGTGCGCCGTGACGTTGAAGTAGAAGTACCATCCGGTCTCGCCGCCCGGGCCGGTGTCGCGGTCGTCGGTCGGTGCGCAACTGTCGGTGCCGCCCGGTAGCAGTGAGGACAGCGGCTGGCCGCCGACGATGGGCAGTGTCATCGGGAGGATTATAAGGTCAGCGTCCGCCTCGCTCAGAAAACCGATGATGAGTCCGTCGGTCAGGCCGGTTGCCGGCGAGCCGACAAAGGTCGCCCCTTGCTCGACATCTTCGAGTGCAATGTCGATTCCGGCCAGGTTGAACGTCGTGTCGATCGGCAGGCTGGAGTAACAGGGTGCCGCCGGAGTTGCGATGCCGGGCGGGTAGGTACCGAGATTTGCCGGGCCGGTGGTGCCGGCGAGCGGTGCGGCGCAGGTGCCGGTAGCCTGGTTCGCATAAGTCGTGATTCCCGGTGCAGTCGCGCCGGGCGCGCAGGATTCGCCGCCGAAGGGCACCGAACAATCGCCGGTGTAGATTTCCGCGGTCGCACCCGGTGCCGGCGGCTGCACCAGCGGTCGGAACACTGATAGGAGGCTGACATCGAGAAGGCCATCGGGTTCGCTGTCCATCGTGATCGCATCGGCGATCAGGCCGTTGAGAGAAATTCCGAGGATATTCGGGTCGGTGATGTCGAAGCACGCGCCGAGGTTAACGAAGACGTGCGGATCGCGAAGCTCGAGCAGATCGACTCGAAATGCATCGGGTACCGCCGTCGGTGTGGCGGTTGGGGTCAGCGTGGCAGTCGCGGTGACCGTCGCGGTATCGGTGTTGGTCGGCGATGCCGTGGCGGTGAGCGTCTCGGTGGGAGTTTCCGTCGGAGTAAACGACGCGGGAGGAATCGGTGTCTCGGTTGGCGAAGGTGTCGAGGTTGGTGTCGGAAGGGGCCCGCAGGCGGTCGACGGACCCTTGAAGATGATTTTGGCCGGCTCGTTCTTCTTCTCTTCCGACGGCGGCGACTCGAAACGGCCGCAGTACTCGGTCCCCTCGATTGTCAAACGGGCCTCGACGTAATCGACCGGGCCGTCGATGGCGATCAGTCCGTAGTTGAAACCCTTCCACTTCAATAGGAGCAGCCCGCCTTTGCTGGTCGACTTGATCTTCCCGACCTTGAGTCCGCCGGCGAACAGGCCCTTGTCGAGATACTTGAAGCCGCTAGAGCCGGCGGTCTTCCAGTTGTTGCAGTCGAGAGCGATCGGGCCGGTGTCGTGCCGGTCGGTGATCAGTCGGTATTCGGAGGTGCCTGGGCAGGTCGGGTCGGGCAGCGGCGCGGCGATCGCTGCGTCCTTCACGAATTTGACCAGCGCCTTGTCTTTGACCAAGCCGTCCTTGTCGAAGAGCTTGACGATCTTGCCGGCGGTCAGGTCGACGGCGTGGAGCGGCGACGCGGCAAGGATCAGGCAGGCCCAGACGAGCGCGAGTGAGTTTCGCATGCATTCCCCCTAGTCGCCGGCGGAGTGCCGGCCGTCCCGAACGGCAAGGCGCACACTACAGCGCCGAAGATCGAACTGGTCAAGCCGAATGCAGCGTCGTTGGACACCCACTCGGCACACGACCGACCACATGACCGACTCCGTATCACGGGGGCGGGACCTACAGGTCGTCGCGTGACACCTCCGGGGGCCTCTGGTAGCAGTTTCTCGCAATGCGCTACGACCCCGCGAAAATCGAGCCGGCATGGCAGAGGCGCTGGGAGGAAGACGCTGTCTTCCGCACCCCCAGCGATCCGCAGACGTTGGCGGAGAAGCCCAAATACTACATCCTCGACATGTTCCCGTACCCCTCGGGAGCCGGCCTTCACGTCGGACACCCGGAGGGCTACACCGCGACCGACGTTCTGGCTCGGCTCAAGCGGATGCAGGGCTTCAATGTGCTTCACCCGATGGGGTGGGACGCGTTCGGATTGCCTGCCGAACGCGCGGCGGTCCGAGAGAACATCCACCCTGCGGTGATCACCAAACGCAACACCGACAACTTCCGCGGCCAGATCAAGCGTCTCGGGTTCAGCTACGACTGGGACCGCGAGGTCAACACCTCGACGCCCGACTACTACCGCTGGACGCAGTGGATCTTCCTCAAGCTGTACGAGAAGGGGCTGGCGTATATCGCCGAGCAACCCGTCAACTGGTGCCCGGCGTTGGGAACCGTTCTCGCGAACGAAGAGGTCAAAGACGGTGTCTACGTCGAGACCGGCGACCCGGTCGAGCGGCGGATGATGGAGCAATGGATGCTCAAGATCACCGCCTACGGTGAGCGTCTGCTCGAAGACCTCGACGATCTCGATTGGCCGGAAGGCGTCAAGGACATGCAGCGCAACTGGATCGGCAAGTCGACCGGAGCGCAAGTCACCTTTGCGGTCGCCGACTCGGATCTGTCGTTCGATGTCTTTACGACGCGTCCGGATACGTTGTTCGGTGCGACCTACTGCGTCCTGGCGCCGGAGCATCCCCTGGTCGAGCGCGTTGTTTCCGAGTCCCAGCGGGCCGATGTCGAAGCGTACCGTCGATCGGCGGCGGCCATGTCCGAGATCGACCGTACCAACGCCGACAAGGAAAAGACCGGTGTCTATAGCGGCGCCGATGCGATCAATCCGGTCAACGGCGAACGGGTTCCGATCTGGGTCGCCGATTATGTGCTGATGGGCTACGGCACCGGCGCGATCATGGCGGTACCGGCGCACGACGAACGCGACCACGAGTTCGCCGTCGAGTTTGGCCTGCCCATCGTCGAAGTCATCGGCGGCGCCGATACGCCGGTGCTGGAAAAGGCCCACGTCGGAGATGGAGTCGCGGTCAATTCGGGGTTCCTCGATGGCTTGGCGGTCGGCGAAGCCAAGGCTCGTATGATCGAGTGGCTGGAGGCGCACGGAGCGGGCAAGGGCGAGACCCAGTACAAGCTGCGCGATTGGCTTTTCTCGCGCCAACGGTACTGGGGCGAGCCGTTCCCGATCGTTCGTCTCGAGGATGGCAGCATTGCCGCGGTTCCCGAAAATCAACTGCCGGTGGAGCTACCGCCGATCGACGAGTACCGGCCGACCGATGATGGTCGGCCGCCGTTGGCGCGGGCCGGCGACGACTGGCTGGCGGTGACCCTGCCGGACGGACGGGTCGGGATGCGCGAGACCAATACGATGCCCCAGTGGGCTGGCTCCTGCTGGTACTACTTGCGCTACATCGATCCGGACAACGATCGCGAAGCGTGGTCGCCGGAGTTCGAGAAGTATTGGATGCCGGTCGACCTCTACGTCGGCGGCGTCGAGCACGCGGTATTGCACCTCTTGTACGCGCGATTCTGGCACAAGGTACTTTACGATTGTGACCTGGTCTCGACCAAGGAACCGTTTCAGCGGCTGTTCAACCAGGGGATGATCCTCGCCTACAGCTACAAAGACGAGCGCGGCAAGTACTACAGCCCCTCCGAAGTTGAAGAGCGCGATGGCGAGTACTTCGCCAAGGAGGGCGGCGACAAGCTCTCGACCCAGATCGAGAAGATGTCCAAGTCGCGCTTCAACGTCGTCAGCCCGGACGACGTAATCGAACAGTACGGCGCCGACGCGATGCGTCTCTACGAGCTTTTCATGGGACCGCTCGAACAGGTAAAGCCCTGGCAGATGTCGGGAGTCGAGGGCGTCTATCGCTTCCTGCAAAGAGTTTGGCGCCTCGTCGTCGATGAGAAGAACGGCGAGCTCTCGCCCCGCCTGACCGACGCCGCCGCTGCCACCGAGCCGGAGCTTCAGCGCAGCGCTCACGTGACGATCAAGAAAGTTCTCGAGGACACGGAGAATCTGCGTTTCAACACGGCGATCGCGCAGATGATGACCTTCGTCAACGACGCGACTGGGTCGGCGACGCTGCCACGCGAGATCATGCGCCATTTTCTGCTCGCACTGGCACCGTACGCTCCGCATGTCTGCGAAGAGCTCTGGTCGCGGCTCGGCGAGAAGGAGCTGATCGCGAGGGCCGCGTGGCCGGAGCACGATGAGTCGCTCTGTGTCGAAGACACCATCGAGTGGATCGTGCAGGTCAACGGCAAGAAGCGGGGATCGGTCGTCGCGCCGCGAGAGATCGGCAAAGAGGAGATCGAGAAGCTCGCGCTCGCCAGCGAGGGCGCCGAGCGAACGCTCCAAGGCCGCGCGCCCAAGAAGATCATCGTGGTACCGGGCAGATTGGTGAACATCGTCGGATGAAGGGGCGGCGTCCGGGCTTGACGTTGAAGACACGGCCGTACCTTCTCGTCGGGCAGCTGTTGATAGGATGGCTGTGCCTGACCGTCGCCAGCTGCGGCTACAATCTCGTCGGCCGCGGAGGCGTGGTCCCTGGCGAAGTGAGGTCGGTTTACATCGGCGAGTTCGACAATCGGACGCGCGAGATCGACCTCGATGAAAAGCTGATCCTGGCGCTCGAGCGCGAGTTTTATCGGCGCGGCGTCATCGTATTGAAGGAGGTCGAGGGGCAAGGCGACGCCGAGATCCGCGGAGCCATCCGCAAGTTCCGGTCACGACCGGTTGCCTTCGACGCCGACGACGAGGCGCTGCAGTACGAGGTCGAGCTGACCGTCGATGCGCTTCTCGAACGCAGCGACGACGGCGAAGTGCTGTGGCGAGGCTCCGGAATCTACGCGGTCGACACCTACAGTGTGAGGACCGACACGGTCGTGCCGAGCTCTTCGAGGTTCCAGCGTGGCAAGGTCGAGTTCGGGGCGCTCGACGATCTTACGCCGATTCAGCTTGCGGAGACCGAGCGCCGACTGGCGATCGAACGGATGGTCGAATCGGCGGTACGTGACATCTACGAACGTATGCTCGACGATTTTTGAAACCGCTGATGAACGCAGATCGACGCTGATCGACGGAGTGGAAGGCGGCGGCGTTTGGAATTGCTCGCGACGCGGCGAGAATCGCTCGAACCAGAGCTCTCCCGAGATGTAGCGATAACGAATTCTACAGAGCTCCGTTCAACCGCCTCAATCTGGAGATCGATGCGACCTGCGGATCGAGACACCAGCCCTGGACCGCGGTTCCGAATGACCTCGGACCGCAGAACGTATGCCGGTGAGCTGCGACGGTGGGGCGGGCGACCGGGGTGGTTCCCGGCTCCCGCGGATCGCCGGTCGGGCGATCCAGGAGCTACTTGCTGAGGCCGGCTACGGCGCGGCTCAGCCGACCGATGCGGCGGCTGGCGGAGTTGCGGTGCAGGACGCCCTTGGTGGCGGCCTTGTCGAGCTCTTTGATCGCGACCTTCAGCTCGGCTTGAGCCTTGTCGGTGTCGCTGCTGGCGACGGCCTCGCGAACCTTGCGGACCTGGGAGCGCATGCGCGACACGATCTCGCGATTGCGGTCACGCCGCTTTGCGTTCTGCCGGTTGCGTTTGATTGCCGATGGGTGTCGATCTGCCAAGGGAATTCCTCCTGCGAATCCGCACAGGTAGCATGGCCCCAAAGGGCGGTCAACGAGGTCGGGCTCGGCGCCGCGAGAAGGCGTGGGCGCTCGCCGGACGGATCGACGGCATGAGCACTCGGTGCAGAAGGCTGCCCAGGATGTCGGATCGAAGCGGCCGCCGTCTCGCTCTCGATTGGCGCCATTAGTAACGAAAAATCAAGAGGTTACGGTTTTTCGGCGATTGCCGCAAACTTCGCTGCGGGCGCCGGCCGTGGTTCGTTGCCGGCGGTGCAGACTGCTCGCGGCGTCCGCGCTTCGGCTCCTGATCGACGAGCTGCGGCAGGTTGGTTAGCTTGGCCGCCATGGAAGTCGGTCGCGCGGATGCACGAAGAGAGGTGGCCGGGGTGGAGAGCCTGGTCGCCATGGCTGGGTTCCCACTGCTGATTACGGCTGCCGTCGGCGGCACGATCGCGATGCTCGGAAGGGGAGTCGATGCGCAGGTGGCGACCGGTGTGGCGATCGTCCTCGCTTTTGCCTCGCTGGCGATCGGCGAGCGCATCTGGCCTTGGCAGAAGAGTTGGTTGCACTCGCGTGGCGACCTACGGACCGACATCGGGTTCTACTTCATCAACGGCATCATGACCGGGGTTGCGACTCCGTTGGTATTCGTCGCCTCGACCGCCGCCGCTGCGGGGTTGTCGGCCCGCTACGGCGGAGCCCTGTGGCCGACCGAGTGGCCGCTGATCGCCCAGCTCGCGCTCGCATTGGTGATCGCCGAGCTGGTCGAGTACTCGTTCCACCGCGCCATGCACGAAGTTCCGTGGCTGTGGCGTTTCCATGCGACGCATCACAGCGCGCCGCGCTTGTACTGGCTCAATGCCGCCCGCTTTCATCCGGTCGACCTCTTCCTGGTCGGAGTTCTAAAGCTCGGGCCGCTCGCGGCGCTCGGAGCCGGCGCCCCGGTGTTCGCCCTCGTCAATGTGTTCTCCGCCGTTCACGGCGCCTACCAACACGCCAACCTGCCGGTGCGTATTGGTCCGCTCAATTGGATCTTCAGCATGACCGAGCTGCATCGTTGGCACCATTCCAAACGGATGGAGGAGGCCAATCACAACTACGGCGGAAACCTGGCGATTTGGGACGTCGTCTTTGGAACGCGCTTCCTCCCGGAGGATCGTGACCCACCGGAGGAGATCGGGATCGAATCGATGCCGGGCTTCCCGATGGGCTTATGGGCGAATTTGCGCGCGCCTTTTCGATGGCGCGATGTCGTCGAGTCGAGCAGTTGAAGTCCGCTGCGGGCAACCAGGGAGATCGCTCGATGAGTGGCAAGCCGAAGAAGCGGGTGCCGGTCGCGCAGCTCAACATCGTGTTGATGACGGCGATCGTCTTCTTCTTGTATTTCTGCATCGAGCACAACCAGGGCAGCCTGCTACCGGGTCCGACCTCGCAGTGGCGCGAGTTTGCGGGAGCGATCGTTCCCACTGGACCGGCAGTGCTCGCGTTCCTCGGTTGGTTCGTCTTCCAGGTCGTGCTCGAACGCGCGCTGCCGGCGACGATCGCACAGGGGACGCCGCTCCCGGACGGCTCGACGCTGTCGTATCGAATCAACGGACTCACCGCGATGATCGTGAGTCTCACGGCTGTGTCGTTCGGTTACTATTCCGGGCTGCTGCCGTTGTCGTGGGTCTACTACAACTTCGGAGCCTTGCTATCGACGGCCACGGTGTTCGCCTTTGCCTTGAGCGTGTTCATCTATTGGTGGGGCAAGAATCACCCCGGCGGTCCCTCTAAGGTCAGCGGCGACTTCGTCCGCGACTATTTCTACGGCGTCGCACTCAACCCCCGCACGCCGCCGGTGACCGGATTCGACTGGAAGTTCTTCTGTGAGTGCCGGCCCGGCTTGATCGGCTGGATCGTGATCGACTTGGCGATGGCGGCGGCGCAGTACGAGAAGTACGGGCAGGTTTCGATCGCGATGTGGGCGGTGATCGCGCTCCAGACGGCGTACGTGTTCAACAACTTTCGCAACGAGTCGTGGCTATTGACCACCGTCGACATCCAGCAGGAGCGTTTCGGTTGGATGTTGGTGCACGGCGACCTCGTGCTGGTCCCGATGACCTATTGCCTCCAGGCGTACTGGCTGGTGGACAATTTCCGGGATCCGTCGTGGGTATATGTCGCTCTCGTCTTGTTGTTGGGGGTGGTCGGATTCACGATCTTCATCGACTCCAATCTCCAGAAGAATCGCTTCCGCCGCGATCCCGACAACTGCCGGATCTGGGGCAAGCCTGCCGAGTACATGGAGACTCAGCGCGGAACTCGCTTACTGCTCTCGGGGTACTGGGGGATGGCTCGTCACATGAACTACCTGGGGGACTGGCTGGTCGCGCTATCGTTCGGTCTCTGCGCCGGCTTCGGGTCGTTCGTACCGTACTTCTATCCGGCGTGGTTCGCGCTGTTGCTCTTTCTTCGCGAGCGGCGTGACGATCGCTGGTGCGCAAAGAAGTACGGTGACGACTGGGATCGCTACAAGCAGCGTGTCCCATGGCGCATCGTCCCCGGGCTGTATTGAGAGCCGCGCCCCCAGATCCGGAGCTCGGTTGTCGGTTGGCGCCTGGCGCCACGCCGCGAGCTAGGCTGGGTGTTTTGCGGAACCGCGATTCCCAAGGGTGTGCGAGTGGCCGGTGAGAAACGAAGGATCGCCCGGGCGGCAGGAATCGTCAGTGCCCTGACTCTTTTGAGTCGGATCACCGGCCTCGTGCGCGACGTCGTCGTCGGGTACCTGTTCGGTGCCGGGGTGGCTGCCGAGGCGTTCTTTCTCGCGTTCCGCTTTCCGAACTTCTTTCGACGCCTGGTCGCCGAGGGCGCGATGTCGGTGGCGATCGTACCGGTATTCTCCGATTTGCTCGCCGCGGGGCGGGACAGAGACGCCGAACGTGGGCTGCGGGCTCTCCTCGGTGTAGCGCTCGTCGCTTTCGTCATCCTTGCGGCGATCGGGGTCGGCTTGGCGCCGCTCTGGGTCGATGTCGTGGCCCCGGGGTTCGCCGACGATACCGGGTTGCACGGCCTGGCGGTGAGGCTTGCGCGCTTGTTGTTCCCGTATCTCGTGTTGATTGGTGCGGTCGCCATTCTGGCCGGATATCTGAACGCCGCGCGGCATTTTGTCGCTCCGGCGCTCTCTCCGGCGGTGCTCAACGTCGTGATCATCGTGTCGGCCGTCGGGTTGCGAGGTCTGTTTGAGATTCCCGTGGAGGCCCTCGCCTACGGCGTGCTCGCGGGTGGAGCCTGCCAGCTTGCGCTGCAGGTATTGGCTGTTCGTGCTCGTGGCGTCCGTGTGAGGCCGGTGTGGCAACCCCGCCATGAAGCGGTGCGCCGATCGGCGGTGTTGATGCTGCCCGCGACCGCCGGCACGGCGATCTTCCAGTTCAACGTGCTGGTCGGAACGGTCCTGGCTTCCCTGCTGCCGGTAGGGAGCATCTCGTATCTCTGGTACGCGGATCGAATCTTCGAGTTTCCACTCGGTCTGTTCGTCGCCGCTCTCGGAACGGCGGCGCTCCCGAGTATGGCGAGTCAGGCGGCCCGTGGCGAAATCGCAGGCATGCGAGACAGCCTGAGCTTTGCGATGGGTCTCATGAACTTCATCGCGGTCCCCGCGACCCTTGGCTTGATCCTTTTGGCCGAGCCGATCGTCGGGCTGCTGTTCGAGCGCGGTGCGTTCTCCGCAGACGATACGCTGATGACCGCGCGAGCGCTGCGCTGCTACGCGCTCGGCCTGTGGTCGGTCGCGGCGGTTCGATTGCTCGCCCCCGCGTTTTATGCGGTCGGCGATGCTCGAACGCCGATGCGGGTAGCGGTCGCAGCGGTGGCGGTCAACGTGCTCGCGAGCATCGCACTGATGGGACCGGTCTCACGCGAAGCGGCGCCCGATTGGCTGCGGGCATTGATCGCCGGCGCCAGCTTCGCGGACTTGGACCACGCCGGCCTGGCTCTCGGGACTTCGGTTGCCGCTACGGTCAACGCCGGCGTTCTCGGGTGGCTGATCGTCCGCCGGCTCGGTGGGCTCGATCTGGTGGGCTTCTTCGGGTCGCTGTTGCGCAGCGTCGCGGCGTGTCTCCCGATGAGCGTAGTGGTGTCGTGGATGAGTAGAGCGTTGAACGAATCGCTCCAAGGTGACCTGGCGGTACGGGCGGCGGCAGTCGGATCGATCGTCGGCCTCGGCATCGCGGCGTACTTGATGACGGCGCTGGTCGTCGGCGGGCGCGAGATTTCGGGGCTCCGACGTTTGGCGTCCGAGCGGATCGCGCGCTTGCGGTCGTGATCCAGGCGCTGCGCTTCTTGATCGGTCTCTCAGCCCGCTTTGACGCGCTCCCAGAGCGCGTCCTTCTCTTCGTCGGAGAGATCGGACATGTCGCGTTGATCTTGGGCGAGGATTGCCTCCATCGCCCGGTATCGCCGCTCGAAGCGATCGGTTGCCTTACCGAGGGCGTCCTCCGACCGGATTTCGAGGTGGCGGGCCAGCGACGTCGCGGCGAAGAGTAGGTCGCCGAGCTCGGCTTCGACCCGCTCCGGGCCTTCCGAGGCGATCGCCCGCTCGAGCTCGGCGAGCTCTTCGCGCAGCTTTTCCAGAACGCCCGTGGCGTCCGACCAATCGAAGCCGGCGGTCGACGCTTTCTCGGTGATACGGTGAGCGCGCAGAAGCGCCGGCATTGCCTTCGGCACCCCTGCGAGTGCCGAATGGTCGTCGCCCGTGTGCTTTCGCTCCTGCTGCTTGATCTTGGACCAGTTCTCCAAGACTTCCCTCGATCCAGTTACGGCGGTGTCTCCGAATACATGCGGGTGACGCCGCACCATCTTGTCGCAGATCGAGTCGATGACGTCGGAAATCTCGAATCGGCTCGTCTCGGACGCCATCTCTGCGTGGAAGATCACCTGGAGCAGTAGATCCCCTAGCTCGCTGCGCAGCTCGGCATCGTCTTGCGAGTCGATCGCTTCGAGGACCTCGTAAGCCTCTTCAATCAGGTACGGCTTGATCGACTCGTGGGTTTGCTCGCCGTCCCAGGGGCATCCCCCGGGAGCGCGCAAACGGTGCATGATGTCGACCAGCTTCTCGAAACGTTCACCAACGGTCATGGACGGCCGCCTATCGCAGGCGTCGTGCAATGTCGAGCGAGGATGGACGGCGAGGATGGACGGCGAGTGGCGGCGATCGTTGGACGCGTCGGCCGTCGCGCGGATTCGGGCCGAGCGCGGCGCCGCTGTCTCGCTCAGTGGTCGTGGTGCAAAGCGGCGACGAAGTGCGACGGCGGAAGGCGGCTGGTCATCGCGCAAACGACGTCCCCAGCGAGCCGCGTCAGCGATACGTACACTCCGTCGTGCGAATATACTCGGCTGTCACCGATCTGTTCGCCGCCTTGCGGCCACTCGAAGCCTGCGGCGCGAAACCGCCGGCACAACAGCCGGTCGTCGCCGCTCTCGTATACCGTCAGCGTCGTCTTGACGTCACCGATCGACGCGGTACTGCCACCGACCAAGTGGAAACCTTGCGGCTCGAGGTCTTCAACAGCGTTGTCGAAGTCGAGACCCCTGCCGGCGTAGTACGATGCCAGATCGGCGACACTGGTAGTACGAATTTCCGGAGCAGACGCATCCGCCTGGGCCATGTCTGCCGCCAGCAAAGGAATGACCCCGCGGTCGGAGGTCCGCAGCACGGGAAGCAGGCTGAGCAGAAGCGCCGCGGCGATTGCCCCGGCGACAACGAACCGACGGCGCGGACTGGACGCAGGCCGGTCGGCGGGGGCGTCGACCCGTGAAAGCTCCCGCCTGATCGCCGCCCGTAACAGCTCGGGCGTCTTCCGAGGCTCGCAGCGTTCGCGCAGGAGCCGTTTGATCGCAAGCTGTGTCCCGCGCAGCGATGCGCACGCCGGGCAGGCCGCTACGTGCGCCTCGGCGGCGACTCGTTCGCGGTCGTCAAGGCGGCCGTCGACGTCCGCCGCGGCCAGATCTCGGTAGTCTGAACACTCCATGATTGTCGCCAGGCGGCCGGTGACGGCGCAGCCTTCACAGGGGGAACCCGCGGGGTCCCGGGAGAGTTCCCGAGCCGGCCGAATTTCCCGAGAGATCGCGGTATCTTGCGGATCACGCGGGCGGGCTGTAGCTTTCCAACCAGCGATGGCTCAAGTGACGATCTACACGGCAAACGTATGTCCGTTCTGTGTACGCGCGAAGCGCCTCCTCGACCACAAGGGCGTCCTGTACGACGAGGTCGACGTCAGCTCGGATGCGGAGCTACGCGAAAAGATGGTGCTCGATTCGGGGCGACGAACCGTGCCGCAGATCTTCATCGACGGTCAGGCGGTCGGCGGATATCAGGAGCTCCAGGCCCTCGAAGACGAGGGGAAGCTGGATTCTCTGCTCGAAGCGGGCTGATTAGGGCTGGAACGGCCTCTGTCGGGGGCGAATCGAACCCCACCATCTCGACGGGTATGACTGGAACGGTGCCACCGGAACACTCCTTCGAGCTCGTCGCCATGCCGCTGATGGACCAAGTGTTCAGCACGGCACTCTACCTCACCCGCGACCGCAGCGAAGCGGAGGATCTCGTTCAGGAGACGTACCTGCGCGCCTACCGTTTCTGGGACCGTTTCGAGCCGGGCACGAATTGTCGAGCCTGGTTGATGACGATTACCCACAACCAGTTCCGCAATCGTTACCGCGAAAAGCAGAAGACGGCGCGCGACGTCGAGCTCGACGAGGGGCTGCTCGACGTGGAGAGCCAATCGACCTCCGATAGCGAGAGCGACGACCCGGAGCGGCGGATTCTGTCCAACGTTCTCGACGAGGAGGTCGAGGCGGCGATGAAGGCGCTGCCCGATGACTACCTCGAGGCGGTGCTGCTGGTCGATTTGCAGGAGCTGACCTACGAAGAAGCTGCCACGGCGATGGACTGCCCGGTCGGGACTGTGCGTTCACGGTTGTCTCGCGGCCGGCGCTTATTGCACAAAGCGCTGCTCGAGTACGCTCGGCAGCGAGGGCTGGTGCGGCAAGAGTAAATGGACTGCGCCACCTATCTCGATCTGGTCGCCGCGCATGCGGATGGTGCTCTTGCCGAAAGCGAGATCGGCGCCGCGGACGCGCACCGAGCGGCGTGCCCAGGCTGCGCGAAGGCCTTCGGCCAGTCTTCACACGTGCGCGGGCCGGTCAGGCGGCGGAGCGGAGTCGGCAAGGCGCCCGGTTCGCTGCGGCGTCG
>JANQHZ010000070.1 GCA_028282445.1 Candidatus Binatia bacterium
TCTGCGCTCGAATACGGAGCAGTGCGAAGACGCTGGCGATCGCAGGTTCTTCCGGGAGCTCGATCGCATTCTCGAACGCACGGTGCGAACCTCGTATTATTGCGGAGACCGGCACCGCTCCGGACGCGCGATCGCGATCAAGTTGGAGAATCCCGGCACCCCCGAAGCGCGGTACGAGACCTTCGTCTACGCTCCGGGCTTCGAAGGTCGGCTGCTCCGCGGTGGACCGGCCGCGCGAGCCGAGCTCGTAATGCTCGACGACCTCGCTAGCCTTCGCGACTCCTGCCCGAGCGAGCTCGACGATCAACAGCTTCGCGCGAGCCACGTCACCACCGACCCGGGGGTAGCCTGCCTCGCCGTAAAAGGGAGTCTGCGCGACCGCGAACGCATCGACCGGGCGATGTACGAGTTCGTCGATGCGCTCCTTTCCGTCACCGACAATGTCGCCGACGGAGAGCTCGACCGCGACGCCGACATCGTCGCCTACGACGAGGCAGATTCGTACTTCTCTTTCCTCGCCGGAGAACGACCCACCGGTTTCGCCGATCTGGCGCGGAAAGTGATCCAACAGCGAGCCTTCTGGATGGGCGACGCGGCGGTTACTCGCTTCGACAGTCGAGTCGCATCGGAAGGCGCCTGGGCGGGGTTACAGGATCTGGTGACTCATCGCGCGGCCGACGAGAATCCGATTACAGCGGTGGCGGTAGGGCCGCCCCACGCGATCCGGCTTCCGCCGGGCGTTCGGCTGGTTGCCGCATTCGACGATCACGAGGTCTTCCTGGACCCGATGTCGGACGCCAAGAAGTCCGCTGAGGCGCTGGCCAAGCTCAACCGCCAGGAGACTTCTTCTTGGAGCGACTTCCCGGTCGACCTACGGGAACGAGGCAGCACCGTCGTTGCGCGGTCCGCGCGCAAGTTGGAGCTCTCGAAGGAAGCCCGGGAGCTGCTGGGCTGGGACGGCGACAGCGCCGACACGATGCGACTCGAGGAGGCCATCCTCGCCTACCGGGCCGACATCCTGTGGATCTGCGGAAGGAGCGCGCAGGCAGTCGTCGACAGCGAGCACGGCGAGCGATCCACCGAGCGCCTCACCATCGAACCGTCCGCCGTCGGCGCCCGGGTCGTTGCCGAGATCGGCGGGCCCTTCTTTTCGCCCGCTGCGCGAGTCGCCTTCTCCATGGCGGGGGGAATCACCCACACGCCGGCCTTGGACGGGATCGCCGCCGATCTTCTGGCGGATCGCGTTTCCAACGTCGATCTGGCGCTCGATCTCGCAGGCCCCGGGCGCGAGGGCGTCGAGGCGTACAGTGCCGAGGTGGCTGCGAGCATACGCCGTACCGCGCTCGAGATCCCGGCGCGCGAACGCCTATCCATCGAGCTCGATCAAGAGAGATCGACGACGGACTGGCCTGCGGCCTCGACTTGCATTCGCCGGCTTCGCGAGGGCGCCGGTGCCGCCGCGCTCGAGCGCTGCGCGATCTCCGAGGCGGATCTCGCGCGAAGCCGCGGCACCGAGCTCGGTCTAACGCGACCGGAGGTTGCGATCGTGCGGTCCGCGGTGGGTCTGCAGCTCCAACGCGAGATCCGAGACTCGTCGCTGGGCGAGGATCCCTATATCCGGCCATGGTTGGACGACTACTTCCCTGCGCCGATCGCCGATCACTCGCCGGAGCTGATCGATCGGCACCCGCTGCGCTACGAGATCGCCGCATTGGCAATCTCCGACCGAGTTCTCGAAGTCATGGGCTTCGCTTTCGTCGACGACACTGCCGAATCCCTTGGAAAGAGCCCGATCGATGTCGTGAAGGCCTGGTGCGCAGCGATGATTTGCGGTGGAGCACAGGAAGTTTGGTCGGAGGTGGAATCCTCCGGCATCGTCGCCGGCTCGCGGGATCACCGACACCACCGCCGCGCGATCGAACGGGCGCTCAAAAAGGCCACGCGACGAATCGTCGAGCTCCGTTCCGCCGACCTCGGTCTCGAGAAGATCATGGACCGACTTGCCGCCGGCGTCGGCGAGATACTGCGGGCATGGCCGGAAACCCTGCCAGAAGCGCTCCAGCCGGCGCACGAGGACGCCATCGACATGGGGGCGCGCACTGGACTCGATCGCGTCGCCGCCGACCACCTGGCCCGGATCGCCCACCTCGCCGACATCATCGACATTTGTGACCTGGCAATCCAGATCAATTCGCCGCGTTCTACAGTGGCAAGCGTCTTCCTGGGCCTCGATGCACTCCTGCGTTTCGATGAGATCGACGCCATGGTCAATGCGATCCGCCACCAGGATCCGCGTTGGGGCGTTCGCGCCGCGGTCCATCTCGAAGCGCGATTGTGCGCGGTGCGACGGGGGCTCACGACCGAAGTGGTTTCTCACGCCGCCGGTCGCCGGCAGCCGATCGAGCGCTACACCGACGCCCATGGCCAGCAAATCGAAGCGGTTCAGCGCACCATCGGCGAGGTCAAGAGCGGCATTCACGCATCGATCGCCGCGGTCGAGGTATTGATCGGCAGTCTAGAAAACCTGACTCGTGGGCAACGTCGATCCTGGTAAACCTGCACTTCGCCCGTTAAGGTCGAAGTGCCGTTGGGTTGGTCGCCAAGGGGAGGTGGGGCCCCGGGGGACGACGTCTGCCCAGCGGCGAGCTGAGTCTTGAGTCGAGGGAGCAAGCGTGAGTGTCCAAGTCAGATTTCTCGGAGCCGGCGATGCGTTCAACGCGCGCGGGCAATGCCACGCCTGCCACTTGGTACGCACTCCGCACACCACGACTTTACTGGACTGTGGTCCGACCAGCCTGCTCGCACTCAAACGCGAGGGGCTCACGGCGAACGACATCGACCACATCTTCCTCAGTCACCTGCACGGCGACCACTTCGCCGGCATACCCTTTTTGCTGATCGCAAACGTCTACGACTCGCCGCGCAGCCGACCGCTGCACGTCGTCGGCCCGCCCGGAACCGAGCAGCGCATCGCCGACCTGTACCGCGCCATGTACCGCGACATCTCCCAGCGAGAGATGCCTTTTGAGCTCAAGTGCATCGAAACCGACGGCGGCGAAGACATCGATTTCGGCGGGATCGCCGTACGCGGGTTCCAGGTTCCACATCAGCAGAATGAAATTTCGCTGGGACTCAGTGTCGCAACCGAGGGGAAGAAGATCCTCTACTCGGGCGACACCGGCTGGACCGAGGACCTCGTCGAGCAATCGGGCGACGCCGACCTATTCATCTGCGAGTGCTGTTTCTTCGAGACCCGGATGGACTTTCATCTCGACTATCCGCGAATTGCCGAGAACCGCGATCGATTTGGGTGCGAGCGATTGATCCTCACTCACATCGGTCGAGAGGTCGCCGAGCGCATCGAACAAGTGGATTGCGAGGTCTCGAGCGACGGCATGACCGTCGACATCTGACGCTCGGCGCGTCAACCGCGGCCCTGCTGTTTGCGAAGCTGGTCGGGCGTGACGATCAAGGACGACTTGGCTTCCTCTTGCTGTTTCTGCTCGGTCTCTTGCATGTACATTCCCAGCGTCCGTCGCACGTAGATGGCGCAGAACGGAATCTCCGCGGTGGCTCGACCGTCGCGCAGAGCGCGGGCGGCTGCTGCTGCCTGTAGGGCTCGTTCGGGACGACGGGTCTTGTCGAAGTAGTAGGCCATCTCTTCGAGCCTACGTTGCCAGGAGACGCGCAATGCGCCTCCGAACGCCTCCTCCGTGATGGCAGCGTTTACGACGTCGAACCGCTCCGTGAGCTGGGCGTCGTTCAGCACCAACGGACTATCTCGAATCTCGACCAGCTGCTCGACCGCTTTGGTAGCGAGCTCCTGTGCCAGGATCCAGGTCCTGAGCTCCGGCTCGAGCAGGACCTCCGCACTGTCGATCAGATCCTTCTCGCCGGGAGTCAGACCGAGCTCTTCGACCGGGTCGGCCAGCTCGTCCGCCGCCGGATCTCCGGTCAGCTGAGAGCGGAGGGCCGGGTAATCTCCGTCGACCCGGCCGCCCTGAGCGCGCGCCCACTCCAAGCCGCGCTGTAGAAGAAGGTCGGCTCGACGCCAATCGACCGCCACGAAGCGAATCTCGTGCTTGGCCTCCAGCTCCGATTGGATCTCGCGCAGCCCCTTGCGACTCAGTCTGTTCAATGCGACCTCGCGCAGCCCGGCCGGATCGTTGACCACGGCAAACAAGTGAAGCAGGTTGCCGGGCCGCGGCTTGACCAACCAGACCAAGCGGTCGCCTCGACCGTCGAATGCGGAGACATAGCCCTCGATCGCGGCCGCGACCGCCAGCGTCCGCGCCTCGCGGGCCGGCGGAGGCACGTCGACCCCACGTTGCTCCAGGCGATAAAGCGAGCGCTTGACTTCCTTGCGCACGTCACGCGACGCGTCCTTCTCGACTCGTCGCAACATCTCGACGCTCTCGGGCGAGGCCGTCGCACCGAGACGGTGAACGATCGCCAGGTCGACATCGACGTCCTTGCCGAAATGCTCGGCGAGGACGTCGGGTCCGGCGTCGTCGGCGACGCCAGCTTCCGCCAATCGCCCCTCGCCTATGCGTATGCGTTCAGGAAGCTTCTTCGCCATCGCCGTCGCCTCGATCGATCTCTTGCTTGCGCGGGAACAACTCGAGCTTCGCGGTCACGTGATCTCTCAACCATTTGGGATCCCACCACTCGACCGGGTCGACGTGGACACCGTGGACCATGATCGAGAAGTGTAAGTGGTCGCCGCCGGCGAGCCCGGATTCACCGGTGTTGCCGATTGTCTGTTGGGTCACGACCGCATCGCCGACCGCCACGACGATCGAGCTGAGGTGCCCGTAGAGTGTGAAGACGCCGAGACCGTGATCGATCACCACCGTTTCACCATAGATTCCGAGATCGCCCGCAAACACCACGATGCCATCCTGCGATGCGCCGACCTCGGCTCGCTTGAGCGAGGCCAGATCGACACCGAGATGGGTTTGCTTGTCGATGACGCGGCCTTGATAGGAGTAGGAGCGACGATCGCCGAACTCGCTCATCGTCTGGGAACGCGCCAGCCGACCGAATGCACCGGTCCACAGCGGTCGGGGCGCCGTCTCGCGAGCGAGGGCACGCAACTTCTCTTCGGAGCTGCGGCGAATGTCGCGATTGACTCCAAGGTAAGCTTCGAGCAGATCGTCCGGCGCGGCCAATCCACGTGCTGCGTAGATCTGGGGAATCTTGCGCTGCAGGAACCCCTCGCTGATCTCCAGCGTCCGTTCGCGAAACTCGCGACGACGGATCGTCGAGTAGATCGGCACGTCGACCCGATTGCCCACCTCGTCGGCAACCCGCAGCAGCGGAACCACACCGGCCGCGAGGTCCTCCGGCACAGCGAACAGTGCCAACGCCAAGTTGGGATCTACGAAGTAACCTTTCAGCACCGGAAAGGAGTAGCGACCGACGCGAACTGTCATCTCCTCGGCATCCGCACCGATGCGGAACACCGCTGCGCCCGAACCGCC
>JANQHZ010000093.1 GCA_028282445.1 Candidatus Binatia bacterium
CTCGCCCGATGGCACCGAGCTTTACGTCACCGGCTTCGCGGACAACGCCCTGAGCGTGTTCAGCGTCGCGACCAAGCCGTCATGCCCCGGCGACTGCGACGATAGCGGGAGCCCGGGGATTACCGAGTTGGTGCGCTGCGTAAGTCTCGCCGTCGCCGCCGGTGAGCAGTCGAGCTGCCCGGCCTGCGACGTCGATGGAGATGGAAGAGTCGGAATCAACGAGCTGATCCAGGCGGTCAACGCCGCACTCACTGGATGCCCCTAGCCGCCTTTGAGAAAACAGACCGGGCGGCGCGTCGGCGGTCGATTCAGGACCCGGCCGCGCCTTCGGCGGTCTCGGCAGAAGCGGATTCGCGCTCCTTCGCGGCTTGCTCCAGTTCCTCCTCGTACTCGTCGAGAGTCAGCTCTTCCTCGATATGGCTCAGCCACTGATTCGCCGACTGGGCCGATCCTTTGTACTTGGCGGCGGCGACGAAGGACTTGCGCGCCGGCTCCCAACGAGACTCACTGGCGTTCGCGATTCCCAACAGCAGGTGCACATTGCCGGCGTCGCGCAACCCGCCCTTGCGCAGGGCTTTCGATAGAGCCGAGCGCGCCGGCGCCCAGCGCTCTTCGGCGAGGTGAACCTGCCCGAGCCGTACGTAGAGATTGCCGTCGTCCGACATCTCGGCTGCGCGCTCCATGGGTGCGATGGCTTTCTCCCGCTCGCGCGCATGGAGCCAGGTGTTGGCAAGAAACTCTTGGTTTTTTGCGTTGTTGGGCAACCGCTTGTCGGCAATTCCCTGCTCGATCGTCTTTGCCGCCAGGTACGGGATGTCGTTGTACAGGTAGAGCTGGATCAGGTTGCGCAGCTCGTTCTCGCGAACCAGAAAGCCCTGCGCTTCCGCCAGCTCCATGGTCGCGAGCGCCTTCTTCTTGTCATCGAGCTCGGTGTAGGCGGCGGCGAGCTGCAACCAATACGCTTTCTTCGGAAAGCGAGCGATCAGCTTCTGCAAGACCCCCGTCGCATCCCGGTACTGCTTCAACTGAAAGTGAAGAGACAGCAACAACTGCAGCCAGGGCTCCTTCGGAGCAGACGACTTCGAGACGGCTTTCTTGGCGTGAGGCAAGGCGTCCCGCGGACGTTCGGCTTGCGTGTACGCGGCGGCCATCATGTAGTGCGCATCGGGATTGGGGTTCTCCGCCGCGCGGAACCAAATCTCGAAATTCTCGATCGCCTTGGGGTAATTCTCCAGCACCATATACAGCTGCGCCAGGTTGTAGCGCAGGTTGGTGATGGACTGCGGCGGCAAGCCGCCCTCGAGCTTGAGACATTTCTCGAAAGCGTCAATCGCCTGAGGGTAGCGTTCCTGCGAAGAGTAGGCGTAGCCGAAAGTCTGCCACATCATCGCCTTCTCATGATCGCTGAGCTTGGCTTCGCGACTCTTGAGCTCGTTGAGCGCGGTCATCGCCGCTGCCGCATCGCCTTCCCCGAGCGCCTGTTGGGCCCGCTGCAATCGCTTGAACGCATACTTGCCCGTCGACTCAATGCGTCGCGTCTGCGGCTTCGGCTTCTCCCGTCGCTTCTCGTCTTTGGCTTGGCCCACCCCCGGCGCAACCACGAGAGCAACCGCTACCAATGCGAATATCGATCTCATCAGCTTGATCATGCCAACTCCGATCACCCGTCCGCCATTTCGAACGAGAGCACGACCTCGACCCCGGGGCGTGCCACTGGAACTCCGTTTTCGACCCGCGGCTTGTACTTGTACTTCTTTACCGCCTTCATCGCGGCGCGGTCGAATGTACTCGGTGGATCCGAGTCTACCACCACCACGTTCGTGGTCGTCCCCTCCGGGGTTACGTCAAAGCGGAGGTGCACCCATCCCTCAATACCTCGCGCCTGGGCGCGGCTGGGGTATCGGTGGAGCGGCCGAACGAGCGGCACGATGTCCGAATCGCTGATCGAGCCGCCGAGGTGCGGGTCGCCGGCCATCGCCACATTGGGGCGAAATGGAGGCGCATCGATCTTGAGGGCTTGCTTGACAGGGGCTTTCGACAGCTTCGCCTGCGGCATCTGCGCCGGGGGCGGCGGCTCCTTGCGCTTGACCTTACGCGGCTTGTCGCGCTTCTTTCGCTCGACTCTCTCGTCGCGCTTCATCCGCACGAAGTCGAATACCGTGCGCTTCTGACGGTCGTACCCGGCCGCCGAGTCGCGCGCGATCAGCGACTGCATCAGGTAGAACAACCCGAGAGTGACCAACGCCGCAGCGACGATCGCAGTGGTGTAGCGCAGGATCACCGCTGCGGCCCCTCCGCTGCTAGAGAGACATTCTCGACGCCGGCCGCCTTCGCGGCATCGAGCACTTGCACGAGAATGCCGTTCTTCGACCCGCGGTCGGCTTGAATGACGACCGAGCCCTGCGGATTCTCGGCGTGCAGGCGCTCGATATTGGCCCGCACCGCGCGAACGTCG
>JANQHZ010000102.1 GCA_028282445.1 Candidatus Binatia bacterium
CAATACCGCGCCGACTCGGTAACTATGCACAGTTTCAGAGTACCAGGATCCCGGACCACACATGACCACCGCACCACTGCCCGACGCGATCGGCGCGAGGTACGGCCGGAACGACCTGAAGGTCGGCCTGCGGGCCCAGTTGACCGTCGAGGACGTTCTGGACGTAGCACGCGGGCGGCGAGGCGTCGCTCTCGACTCCTCGGCCGACTTCGAGACCGAGATCGCCGCTGCCCGCGCCACGGTCGAGCAGGAATTGCAGGCTCAACGGGCCGTTTACGGGGTGAGTACGGGAGTCGGAGCGTCGGTCACCAACGACATCCCATCCGCACTACGGGAGGAGATGCCCCATAACCTCTTCCGCTTTCACGGCTGCGGTACTGGTGCCATCTTGGGCGAGGACGTCGCCGCAGCGATCGTCTTGATCCGCCTGGTGTCGCTGGCCCGAGCGAAGTCGGGCGTGCGCATCGAACTGCTCGAACGACTTTGCGAGCTGCTCGATCACCGGCTGCTGCCCCGTATCCCGTGCGAAGGCTCAGTCGGCGCATCGGGCGACCTGACCCCCTTGTCGTACCTCGCCGCCGCACTCGCCGGCGAGCGCGAGGTCACTCTTCGTGGCGATATCGTCGACGCCGAAACGGCGCACCGGAGTTGCGGACTCGAGCCACTGCGTCTGCAACCGAAGGAAAGTCTGGCCCTGATGAACGGCACCAGCGTCATGACGGCCCTGGCTTGCCTGGCGCACGCCCGCTCCTTTAGAGTCGCTCGCCTCGCGGCAGCCGTTACCGCAGCGATGGTCGACGCCACCAACGGCAACCCGGAGCACTACGACGACCGAATTCTCTCCGCCAAAGCCCATCCGGGACAGGTTCGATGCGGCGCCTGGATTCGAGCGGATCTGCGCAAGGACCACACCGAAGCACCGGCGCGATTGCAGGACCGCTACTCCCTGCGCTGCGCGCCGCACGTCATCGGAAGTCTGCTCGACAGCCTCGACTTCGGACGCAACGTACTCGAGACCGAGGTCAACGGCGTCGATGACAACCCGATCGTCTCCGACGGCACCGTTCTCCACGGCGGAAACTTTTACGGCGGCCACGTCGCCATGGTCGCCGATCTCCTGAAGACTCAGGTTGCAGGGATCGCCGACCTGTTGGACCGCCAGGTCGTCCTGGTATGCGCGCCCGAAACCAGCAACGGCCTTGCGGCCAACCTGATCGCAGCCGAAGACCGCGTCGTGCACCACGGTTTCAAGGCGATGCAGATCTCCGCCTCTGCGCTTACCGCCGAAGCGCTCAAGCTGACGATGCCGGCTAGTGTGTTCAGTCGCAGCACCGAATCCCACAACCAAGATAAAGTCAGCATGGGCACCATCGCGGCGCGCGACTGGCATCGAGTGGTCGAGTTGACCGAGACGGTCGCGGTGATCGCCACGCTTGCCGCAATGCAGGCGGTCGACCTGCGCGGCGTCGATCGCTGCGGAGACGGAACGAAGGCGCTGCATTCGGCAATCCGTTCGGTCGTACCGATGGTGATCGACGACCGGCGCCAGGATTGCGACATCGACGTCGTACTCGCGATGCTGCGCGACGACCGCCTGCCCCTCGGCGCTCCGGCGTGAGTAGCGGCCGGATATCCGCGCGCGCCTTCGCTGCACTGGCGGCGGTCGCCTTCGCGCTCGGCGCCGCGCCTGCCATGCGGGCCGAAACAGCATCCGCCCGCGGCCCATTGCCCGTCCCCCCTGCGACGCGACCGACGACGCTCGACGAGCTCATGCGGATGATGGCGCAAACTTCCGGAGTCGTGGCCGAGTTCACCGAAACCAAGCGACTAGCGTTGCTCGAAGCCCCCCTGGAGACGCGCGGCACCCTCTACTTCATCCCACCGAACCGCATGGCGCGACACACCAGCTATCCTGGGAAGTCGACCTTCATCATCGACGGCGATCGTCTGTTGTTCGAAGACGAGGCAGGTGGGGACGACATCGACCTCACGGCCAACCCGATCGCCCGCGTGTTCGTCGACAACTTCATCGTTCTTTTCAACGGCGACCTCCGTGAGTTGCAACGACGGTACCGGGCCGACTTCACCTCCGACGCCGAGCACTGGCGACTTCATCTCACCCCGAGGCGGGCGCCGCTGTCGGAAATGGTCGCGAGCATCACGATGCGCGGCGACCGCAGTGGCATGAAATCCATGCTGTTGCGCGAAACCGCAGGCGACGAAACCGAAACGGTGTTCCGCCAGGTCGACCAGTCCTATCGATTCTCGCAAGACCAAATCACTCGCCTATTCCGAGTCGAGTCCGAGAAGCCGTGAATCGCACGCTCCGCCGGGCCGTTCTCTTGGTGAGCGGCGTTGCGATGTTGGCGTACTGCGCCACCCACCTGCGGATCGGCACCGACATTACCAACTTCATGCCGGACGGAGGGCAGGCTCGTCTCGCCTCCCTTTCCAAAAAGTTGGCGAATAGCGACCTGACGCGGACCATGATCATCAGCGTCGCCGGCGAGAACTCTGACGAATCGATCGCCGCGGCACGGGATTTGGAGGCAATCGTCGCCGCGCACCCCGAAGTCGCGTGGACTCGCTCCGACGTTCCCGACGATATCTTCGATCAAGTACGCCAGGTGTACTTTCCCCGCCGCTACTACTTCGCTGCACTCACGCCCGAAACCGATATCCCGCGGATGGTCGCACCGGACGCGCTCGAGGCACGCGCCAAGGCCCTCTTGCGCGAGTTGCGTCAGCCATCAGCGCCTTTCTTCAAACCGCTCGCCATGCAAGACCCGCTCGGCTTGTTCAGGGATCTCATCGAAGGCGCCCGCCGCAGCCAACCCGATCTCCCAACGCGACGGGGCCATATCGTTTCGCAGGACGAGAAGTTCGCCCTGATCGTCATGGCGACCGTTCACAGCCACTTCGCTTCCGACGTCCAGGCGCCATTCTTGACGGACCTCCGCAACGCCGTCGCCGAGGTTCAGTCGCGCTACGACCACCGTCTAATCGTCGAGATGAGCGGCGCCAACCGAGTGGCCGTTGATGCCGAGCAGAGCATCAAGCGCGACGTGTATCGCATCGGCGCCTTCACCTGCGTCGGTGTCGCCGTCCTCTTCTTCTTGTTCTTCCGGTCGCCCGTACCTTTCTTCCTCGCGATGTTGCCAGCCGCCTTCGGCATGCT
>JANQHZ010000112.1 GCA_028282445.1 Candidatus Binatia bacterium
CTTTCGTTGCTCGCCGCCGCCTTCGGGGCGGCACCGACATCCGCGCAGATCCTGTGCGAGGGCGACTGCAACCGCGACGGCGAGGTCATCATCAGCGAGTTGGTGACCGGCGTGAACATGGCCCTCGGCAACACGCGCAGCGTCATGTGCAGCAGCTTCGACGTCAACGAGGACGACCGAGTGAGCATCGACGAGTTGGTCCGCGGCATTCGCTCCGCGCTCGACGGATGCCCGTTCAACCTGTCGGCCAAGACGTTTCGATCGGTACAGCAGGTATTCTCGCAAAGTTGCGCATTCAGCAGCTGCCACTCGGCACTGGCGCGCAAGGGCGGTCTGGTCCTCGATGGTGAGGACGTCTCCTACGCCAGCCTGGTCGACGTCGAGTCGGCGCACCCCGAGGCGCGCGAGATGGGCCTGATGCGGGTCAAGTCGGGCGATCCCGAGAACAGCTTTCTGATCCGGAAGCTTCGCGCGATGGGACCCGGAGACTCGATGCCGCAGAACGGCGGGCTGCTGTCGGAAGACATCATCGAAGTGATCGAGGATTGGATCGAGCGCGGCGCCCACGCGACCGTCGAGGAATGCCCGGCGCTGGATCCCGAGAACGGACTACCCGGCCTGGGCGCCCACCCCGGCGACGTACAAACCGTATGCGATATCGAGCCGATCGATCCCGGCGACTTTGAGTGGAAACCGGAGATTCCGCTACCGGTTCCGCCTAAGGAAGAGGGTATCCAACTCTACGTGCCGCCGCGTCCGGTCGAGGCCGGCGGCGAGTGGGAAACCTGCTACGCCTTCAAGCCGGACTGGCGGCAGGCGGCCCTCGATGTCGGTCAGTCCGGTGGAACTCCGATCTTGAAAGCCCAGGAATACCGGATGCACGAGGGGAGCCACCACCTGCTCGTCTATTCCTACTTCGGCGAATACACGGATTGGGAGTGGCCGGAAGGTCATTTCCCGTGCTCCGCGGGCAACTGCGTTAGACCGGGCATCTGCACCGACGGCACCTGCACCTCCGGCAAGGTCGGCAACTCCTGCTCGGATAACGACGATTGCTCCGAGTGTCCGCCCGACGGCCGGATGCTGTTGCCGATCGGCGGCACGCAGGTCGCAGGCACCCGTTACCAGGTCTTCTACCCGGACGGGGTGGGAATCCCGATCCTGAATCCCGACTCGGTCATCCTGGCCAACCTGCACTACACGAACCCGTTCCAACCGGCACAGGACATCTACGCAGAGGCCTGGTTGGACTTGTATTTCTACAAGCCGGGCGAGTTTAAAGCGCTCCTCGACGGCATCTTCGCGATCGGATTCGACGATCTCGTCGTCGAACCGTACGAGGACCGCTACATGGACGAGATCTGGCGGCCCAGCGGCCTTATCACCGGGTCGACCGACGCAGCACTCTTCAACCTCTTCGGCCACATGCACAAACGCGGCGTCCTCTTCCAGGTCGACCTGGTGCGCGGTGGCAGTTGCTCGGTCAGCGGCGCCTTGTGCGGGCGCGACTCCGACTGCCGTTGTCGCAACGCCGACCGTGACTGCATCGAGGGCCAGACCTGCATCATCGGGCCGGACTTCGAGGACACCACCATTTACAGCACCACCTCTTGGGATAACGCTCCGGTGGTCGACTATCCGGCGCCCTACCTCATGGTGCCGAAAGAGGCTGGTCTCCGCTGGACGTGCCGGCACATCAACGGCATCGAAGGAGACGAGTCCTTCCAGCCGAAACGTTGCCACGAGGGCTGCAGAGCCTGCGGATGGGACGACGACTCGCGCACCTGCATCTTCCGCCGCGGTTCGTCGCTCGGCTTCCACGAAGAGACGCGCACCTACCAGGAAGGCGAGCCGATGCCGCTGGCGTTCGGCGAGCCCGCCGACGACGACATGTGCAACCTCTTCGGCTACTTCATCCCGGCCGATGCGCTCGACAGGTTGAAGTGACCGTCGAAGTGATCGACGAAGGGCCCCGGCTATAACCCGCCGGGGCCCTTTTGCTTTGGCATCCTGCGCTGCGGGTCAGCGGCCGGTCGCGCACCCTTCGAGGTTGGCGCGCACCGCCAGCACCAGCTCGTCGATCGCGATCTTTCCGTCGGCGTTGCGATCGAAGATTCCGCACTCGGCCGTGTCGGGAAGATCGAGCGATTCGCCGACACCACGGGTCAGCTCACTGACGTCGGTGCGGCCGTCCAGATTGCAGTCCCCGGGGCACGCG
>JANQHZ010000131.1 GCA_028282445.1 Candidatus Binatia bacterium
TCCGTCAAATCGGGAAGAACAGTAGCACGGGCAAATTTCGGAACCCTGGTTTCGATCATTTGTATGGGCAGTAAGAGCTCTCCAGGTACAGGCCTTCCCCCGGACAATTTTGAGGAAAGGAGGGAAGCGCTATGCCTCAAGGAACTGTGAAGTGGTTCAACGCTGAGAAGGGATACGGCTTCATCAGTCAGGAAGACGGTGAGGACGTGTTCGTACATCACACGGGTATTGTCGGAGAAGGATTCCGCAGTCTCGACGAGGGCCAGAAGGTCGAGTTCGAGATTACCCAGGGCAAGAAGGGCCCGGCCGCGGTCGAAGTCACCAAGATCTAGCTAGGACCTTTTGTAACGGTTCCCCGGCTCGGCGACGTTCGTCGCCGAGCCGGGTCGCCAACCCGCGCCGCAACCAGGCACCACTCCGGCGGCGCGCCAAACTCGCGGGCGCTTCCGCTCACAAGAGCCGACTACGGCCGAAGCGACGCGAGTTCCTGCGCAAGCCCCGGCGCTTCCAAACGTGCGGGCTTGATCTAGACCGGCCTATTCAGGAAATCTGCGACGACGCCGACAAATACCAACGTCCCAAGGAGAGCCTGCGTGTCTGAGATCGTTTCTTTCGAAGTATCCGATTCGGTCGCCTTGCTCCGTCTCGACGACGGCAAGGCCAACGCGATAAGCCCGGCGCTGCTCGAAGCCATCAACCAACATCTCGACAAGACCGAGCGGGATGGACTGGCCGTCGTCATCGCCGGTCGCGAAGGAAAGTTCTCGGGCGGATTCGATCTCAACGTCATGCGGGAAGGCGGCGCCGTCGGGCGGGCGCTGGTCACCGGCGGCGGGCGCCTGTCACTCCGTCTCGGGCGCCACCCCGGCCCGGTCGTCGCGGCTTGCACCGGTCACGCTCTGGCAATGGGCGCGGTATTGCTGATGGCGTGCGATCTCCGTATCGGCGCCGACGGGCCCTTCAAGATCGGCTTCAACGAGGTCGCCATCGGCATGACGACTCCGCTCTTTCTGCTCGAGCAGGCGAGAGAGCGCATGTCCAAGCGACACTTCCATCGCGCCGTCGTACAGGCAGAGATCTACGCGCCCGGTGCGGCGCTCGATGCCGGCTTCTTCGATCAGATCGTCTCGCCCGAGAAAGTGGTGGAGGTCGCAACCGCCGAAGCCGCTCGACTGGCGGCGATGCCGCGCGAGGCCTTCGTCTCGACCCGCGCGCGAGCACGCGCCGCGGTGCCCGACCAAATCGAGGCTGGCATCGACGCCGACATCGCGGCGATGATGCCCGATTGATTTCTCTCACCACAGAGGCGCAGAGACACGGAGATCCGACCAGGGAATTGGAGCAGCGGAGTCGCCCGCGAGTTCCTCACTAACAAAGCTCCGCCGGTCGACCCATCTTGTCGGCTTCGCGAGCGAGTGTGGCGGATACCGTCGACGCCGAAATCTCCGTGTCTCTCTGCCTCTGTGGTGAGAATTTCAGCGGCGAAGTAGCATACGGAACAGGACCTGGAGAGCGATCCACGGAACCGTCGACTTGAGCGCGTCGCCGATGGTGCTGAAATCCGGCGGCGGTTCTTCTGTTTCGTAGGTCGCCGCGTCGAGCTGCTCGACGTTCGACCACTTGGCGTCGTCGGCGTAGGCCTTGGCCAACTCGACGACGATGGCGTCCTCCGGCTTCGACGGTAAGGGGGTCGAGCGCACCGCCTCTCTCTTGACGATTCGGAGCTGCCCGCTCTGCAACCACATCCCTTCGCAGACGTGGCAGCGACCGATCCTGGCATCGTCCGGGAGGTTGGCATCGCGAAACTCGCGCATTCCGACATCGCAGCGCGGACAGTTTCCGAGCGCGCCGGACTCGGCCGGCTGGTGGAGTCGTTTTCCGTCGACCGGGTCGAGGCGCTCGACCTCTGCGTGATGGAGGGGAAAGAGCTCCCAGCGGTCGAACCAGACTCCGCCGCAGCGCTCGCACTGATCGAGCGCGAGCAGGTAACCGGTGCGGGCGCGCGCGCTCACGTCGCGCATAGGCAGCCGACAGTCGGGACACTCCGCCGTACTCACGCCGCGCGCCCCTCCAACAACGCGACTCGACGCTCGAGCGGGGGATGAGTCGAGAAAAGATCGGCGACCCGCGTCACCCGATCGTCGGCGCGGCGGTGAAGCGGATTGACGATAAACAGATGGGCAGTTCCGCGCGTCGCGCCCCGCAGCGGCGACCGCGTCCGTGCGATCTTACGCAACGCACGGGTCAGCCCGACGGGATTGCGGGTCAGCTCGACCGCGGTCGCGTCCGCCTGGTATTCCCGCTGACGCGAAACAGCCATCGCCATCACCCGCGACAGCACAGGGCCGATCAATGCCAAGAAGAAGGCGGGAATCGCGAGGAGAATCGTCGCCGGAGTCGGCATCCGCGAAAAGAAGATCATCCGACGCGACCAATCCGCCAGCATCATCAGGCTGCCGAACAAGACACTGACCATCATCATCACCGCGGTGTCGCCGTTCGCAATGTGACCGATTTCGTGCGCGACCACGCCTTGCGTCTCCTCCCGATCGAGCAGGACCAGCGCTCCGGAGGTGAGCGCCAAGATCGCGTGCTCGGGGTCTCTGCCGGCGGCCATCGCGTTAGGAGCCTTGTCGGGAATGACATAGATCGCCGGCGCCGAAATCCCAGCGGCCAGCGAGATCTCTCTCACGATGTTGCGCAACTGACGGTGTTCCCCGTCGTCGAGGTCGAGTGGTTGCGCCAGCAGGCTATCGAGAACGGCGCGTTCGCCGCGGTAGTAGGCGAACCAACTGGTGATCAGGGAAAGCATCAGGGCGATCGTCGTGATCAGGGGGAAGCTGGGCCCCGCCCCCGGAAAGCCCAGAAAAACCGCGTCGACGAGTAGTCCAAGCGTCGCAAAGACGGCAGCGTGACCGGCGATCAGGATGATCGTCCGCCGCCGATTGATCTCCTGTCGCTCGTAGAAATTCAACGGCTCCCCGTCGCCGCCGGGAGCACCGGCTAAGCCTGCGAACGCAGCGACAGATCGACCGACGGGGTCTCGCGTTCCGACTCGGCGACCGCAAAAAACTCCGCCGGTGTAAATCGGAACACCTCGGCAATCAGATTCGCGGGAAACACTTCTTGCAGCGTGTTAAAACGCATCACCAAGTCGTTGTAGTGCTGACGCGAGAAGCCGATCTGGTTCTCGGTGGTCGTGAGCTCCTCTTGCAGACGCAGGACGTTCTCGGTCCCGCGCAACTCGGGATAGCTCTCGACGACAGCGACCAGTTGGCGAAGCGCCTTCGTCAACGCATTCTCCGCGGCCGCCGACTGCTCGACCCCGTGCGCCGAGGCCGCCCGATCACGCGCCGCGATCACCTTCTCGAGGGTGTCCTGCTCGAACTCGAGCGCGCCCTTCACCGCCGAGGCCAGGTTGGGAATGAGGTCGTGACGTCGCTTTAGCTGGACGTCGATCTGCTTCCAGCCATTGGCGACCTGATTGCGGAGCCGCACGAGCCGGTTGTACCCGACGACGACCCAAGCGATGAGAGCGACCAACACAACCGCAACGACGACACCCATATTCTGAAGATACACCCCAATCCCCTCCCCCTCCACGCCAATTTGCTGCGAAGGTCGGCTCGCCAAGGCCCCTTCTGGCCAGGTCGCTCTTTTGGGGTTGACAAAATTCGGCAAATTCAACCGTTGCGTCCAAACCGGCTGCTGTGGTAGCACGGGCGTAGAATCTAGGAGGTTTACTATGCTTTCGCGACGCGAATTGGTTGGAAAAGCGGCTGTGGGTGCGGCTGCGGTATTGACGGCGGGTGCAGCGCGAGCGGCGGTTGGCTCGAATCCTCGAGTGACCGAAGCGACGGCGAATCCCGAGCAGATGAACGCAGTTATCGGAAACTTCCCCGCTGCCGCCGACTCGATCGACCTCGTCGAAAGCGGAACCCTCAACCCCGTCGAGGCCAAGGCGCCTTGGGAGCTCCTCCATCCGCTGACCGTGGGCTCCACGGTTGCGAGCGGATGGAAGATCGCCGATCTGACCGGCGCCATCGAAGGCTCCTGCGTCGTCACCCTCGAGAACGACCGCGGTCGGCAAAATCGAGTGCACATCTGCCGGAATGACGGCACGCCGAGCGGGATCGTCTACACCAAGCACTTCGACCTGATCGCGATGAACGGCGGCAAGGGCGACCTCCCGACCGAAGAGTCCTTCGCTCGCGCGATCGCCGAATTGGCCCACGTCCTCGCGGCCAACGAAGGCAGCACGCCGGTCGTCGCGTCACTGGTGCCGCACGCCGAGCGACTCGCCATGTGCGGTGAGTCGGACCGCAGGCTCCGATAAGCGTGGCTACAGAGGGGGAGGCGCAGCAATCGCGCCTGGGCTTCACACTCGGGGCAGATCAGGTTTCGTTTGATCTAGAGGAGAGCGTTTATCCTCTCGAGGCGGTTTACGGGGCGGCTTACCTCTTCTTGGACCGCTGTTTCGTCTACCTGACGCGACCCAGCGCAGATAGCGTCGGGGTTCGACTGACGGCCCAGGAAGCGGGCAGCGAGGATCTGGAGAAGCTCGCCGGCGAGTTTGCCAACGAGCTGCTGTCCCAGACGCTGCGCCTGAAGCTGGCCCAGTCGACCGCGAGAATCCGCGAGTACTATACGGCCGCGGCTCTGCGTGCGGCGACGTCGGCGCCTTCCGTCGACGAGTTGTTGGCGGAGCTCGAATCCGAGGAGCTACTCGAGGACCCGCTCGAGATCATGGTTCCGTGGGAGGAGAAACACGCTTCCGACCAAACGGACGGAGAGGGCACCGAGTCGGACCCGAAGGCGAAAGATGGCTGAGCGGATCGTTTTCGACCCGTCGCTCTATCTCTCGGAAGCCGTCGATGCGGCGGCCGAGGCCTATTCCGAACACGCGCAGATCAACGTCACCGCGGCCGACGGCAGCATCGCGGCCGAGATCGCCGAGACGGGCGAACATGACGAGAAGGTGATCGCGCACGCGTTCTCGAACCACGTGCTGTTCGAAACGATCGCTCGCAAGCAGCAAGCCGCCCTGGACGAAGGGGCGTAACCGTGAGCGAACAACACACCGTAGAGCTGTCGATCCCGGAGATCGAAGCAGACAACCTCGGGTATTTTCGCTGGGGGCGAATCGCCGGGCAGGTTCTCGTCACCAACGACGCCGCCGAGTGGGCCTTCTTCAGCGAGGACGAGTTCGCCGAACTGATCACCGGCAAGATCGGCGAAGGTCACTCGCGCTTCGATGAATGCAAAGAGAAGGGGCTCGTGCGCGAGGGCTTCGATCTCGACGGGTTTGCACTCAAGGTCGCACAGCGCAATCGCCACGTGCGCCGCGGCCCGTACCTGCACATCTTGACCCTGACGCGCCGCTCCGACGGCGAGGTCGACATGAGCTCGGAGACCGCGCAACAGATCGCGGATCTCGCTCTGCACAGCATGTCGCCGGCCATGACCTTCTTGTTCCAGGGAGACGGGGCCGACCCGCTTCAGAACTTCACAATGCTCAAAGAGCTCGTCGAGACCGTCCAGGACCGCAACACGCAAACCGTCGGCAAGACCTTGCGTTTCGTAGTCGCGAGCAACCTGACGGCGATGACCGAAGAGATCGCCGAGTGGATGATCTCGCACGACGTGATCCTCCGCACCGACCTCGACGGTCCGGCGAAGGTCCACGACGCCAATCGGGAAACGCTCGGCGGCGTCACCCACGCCGATGCCGCTCGCTGGATCGAGCACTTCAATAAACGATACGTCGATCTCGGACGCGACCCGAAAGAGGCGCACGTCGACGTGCGCTTGGCCGTGACGCGCAACACGCTCGAGGCAGCGCGAGCCGTGGTCGACGAATACGTCGAACGCGGTATCCGCACGATCCATCTGCAGCCTCTCAGCGCAGCGCGCTTCGACGACGACACCTGGGCGAGCATCGGCTACAGCGCGGATGAGTATCTCGGCTTCTACCGCAACACTCTCGACTACATCCTCGAGTTGAACGGCCGCGGCGTCGACGTCTCCGAGGGAACGGCGACCGCGTACCTCACCAAGATCCTCACGACCGAGGACCCGGGCATCGTAGATCTGCAGTCGCCGAACGGAGCGGGTACTTGCCAGCTCGCGTACGATGTCGACGGCCGGGTATTCCCCTGCGAAGAGGCGCGCGTTCTCGCCGCCGCCGGCGATTCCAGCTTCGAGCTCGGTCCGGTCAACGAGCTCAGCTGCGCGGAGATCGTGCGCCACCCGACGGTACGAGCTCTGGCGGCGGCTTCGCTGCTCGACGCGCAGCCGATGTGGGCGGACTGTTGGTACAAGCCCTTCTCGGGCGTGAGCGCCGTCCGGACCTTCATCGAACAGGGCGACATCTTCGGACAGCGCCATCGTTCGACCGAGTGCCGGGGACACGAGGCGATCTTGACTCATTTGTTCGAGAAGCTGGCGAACCAGGACGACACCTCCGTGGCGGAAGTACTCAAGCGCTGGGCGGAAACACGCCCGCCGCTCGCCGACGACCGTCGCCTAGCTCCCTTCTAAGCCGAGCCTTCCCGTACGGACGATTGCCAGGTCCAATCGTCGCGCTGTGCGAGGACGCCGGGCGCTGGCCGACGGATCTGGCATAGTCGAACTAGTAGACTCGCCGAACTGACTATGGGAGGCTTGTTCTCGATGGCACCCAACTGCCTCACGCCGGAGAGACTCGCGACATTCGAGCGCGAGGGCTACCTCGTTCTGGATAGCATTCTCCCGCAACCGGTGGTCGAAACTCTCCGAGCCGAGGCTGACCACGCACTCCAGTGGCACGAGGCCGAGATCGAGGCGCAGAAAACCGTAGACCGCCTGAACTATGTCGGCGAGCACTACTTCATTCCCGGCCGATCGAGGGCTCGGCCGAAGCTCGCCGAGTACTTGCGCAACGAGCTCATGGTGCACTTCTGCAAAGAGCTGGTAGGGCCCGACGCCTATGTGTTCATCGAGCTCTTCATCCTCAAGCTCCCGCACAATCGGGTCCCGTTCGGATGGCACCAAGACCACGGCTACGTCGACGCCTACGGCTACGGCCACTACCCGCCAAACCTGAGCGTGTGGACCGCGCTCGACGACATGACCCCGGATAACGGAGCTCTCGAAGTTCTCCCCTTCAGCCGACATCGCTTCGACTCCGTTCCGCCTCACAAACAAGATGAGCACGGCAACTTCGTCGCGGATTTCGGAGCCGCCGACGGCGACTTGGTGTCCATGCCTGCCGGCAGCTTGATGCTGATGTCCGGCCTGATCCCCCACCGCAGCGGGGTCAACACCACCGACGCAATCAGGCGAGCCTATCTCTGCCAATTCTCCCCGCAGCCCGTGTTGGACGATCGGGGTCAGGCGATTCAAATGGCAGCACCGGTCTTACGCGGAGCGGAACCGGTCCCGGCGTAGAGATGGCGCGGCCACGGCTAGCCATCGCGATCCCCTCGCACAATCGCGCCGACATGCTCGACGCGGTCTTGCGCGAGTTCCAGCCGATCTGCGAAACCCTTTCCATCCCGATCCTGGTCAGCGACAACGGCTCGAACGACCACACGCCCGCCGTCTGCGCCGAGTGGGCGGCCCGATGGAAGAGATTTCGCCACCAGCGACGCTCCGAGAGCATTCCCATGGGGCGCAGCGTGATGTCGGCGATCGAGATGAGCGACGCCGAGTACACCTGGCTCGTCGGAGACGACGATTGCCTCGTGTCGAGCGGCATCGAAACCGTCGCCCGATGCCTGTCGGAAAGAAGTCCGGACGCGATCGTCGTCCGCACGATCGAAGTTCCCCAGCCCAACTTCGTGACCCTGGACGCCCCCGTTGGGCCGCAACTCGCCGAGCTCCTGCAACGCGAGGAAACCAACGAGCCGGACGTCGAGTACCGGGATGCCGGAGAATTCTTCGCCGCCAAGCACATCATCCTTCCGGCGCCGACCGTGATCTACCCGACCGATCGAACCCTGGCGACCGACTACGCTCGCTACCACGAGACCCACCACGCGCACATCGGCGGCTTGTTCGATGCGCTCGCGCTCGAACAGGAGAAGCGGGGAGAAATCGAAGTGATCGAATTCGGACAAATCTGCTCGGTGTCCCTGACGACGCACCACGGACGCGGCAAAGACCAATGGAGCGACCTCTACCGTTCTTTCGCCGAAGGCTTCCCCAAGTGGTTCGCGCACCTGCCTCCCCTCTATTCGCCCCACCTCCACATCGCCGAAGCGCACTACCGCCACATCTTCCGATCGGTGCTCGAAACGGGCGCCGACCGCGAGACGGCAAAATGAGCGGCGACGCCGTCGCGCTGAATCCCGACTGGGAGCGCCGCTACGCCGAGGAAGGATACTTCATCGTCGAGCGAGCGCTCGACGATGATCTGCTGGCTGCGCTGCGGCGCGACGCCGACACCGCGATCGAAGAAGAACGAGGGCGGCTGGAGCGCGGCGAGGATCGCTACGTTCCCGTGAGCGAGCTCGACGATCGCTACGTGATCTCGGGGTTCGTCCGCCGGAGCGCAGCGGTACGAGAGCTCGTCTTCGGCCCCCTCGCCGCCGCCATTTGCCGAGCCGCGCTCGGCCCCGAAGCGTTCCTCTACTCCGAGACCTTCGTCTGCATGGCGCCTCGCAACCAGCACGGCTGGATCTGGCATCAGGACTCGAGCTACCTCGACTACGTCGGTTGCGGACACTACCCGCCCAACCTCGGCGTGTGGGTGGCGCTCGACGACGCAACCGAAGAGAGCGGCGCCCTGATGGTGCTGCCGTTCTCTATGCTCGACGTACGCAAGGTCGTTCCGCACGACATGAACAAGCCTTGGGACAGCGACGAGGTCGTAGACTTCGGCCGCAAGGACGGCGTTCTGGTACCGGTCAGCGCCGGCTCGATCATCGTTACTTCGGGCGCCCTCCCCCACGCCAGCAATCCAAACCGAACTGATCGGCCGCGTCGCGCGTACCTGCTTCAATACTCCCAGCAGCCGGTTGTGAAGGAAGGCAAACCGGTACAACTGGCTGTCCCGTTTCTCTGCGAAGGGGCTCGTCGGTCGCCGTCGCTCGACGAGATCCGACGCTGACGATTTTTCAAGCGCATAGCGAAGATCGGATGCAGGAAGGGCCGCAGTCCACGAAGGCAATACTTCGATCCGCGATCGTGGCAGGGCTGTGCGCCGCCTACCTAATCGCCATGGGTGCGGAACCCACCAGTCACGCAGACACTGCTCGCGATATCCTGCTGGCGCGAGACGGGTTGGCCACAGGCGTGTATCAGGGTTGCGCCTCTTCGTTCGGCACCTTCCGCCAGGGAGCACTTTGGGTTCGAGCAATCGCGGCATCACTAGTGATGGGCCTTGGTCCGGTCGGACAACATTTCGCGATCGCCCTCTGGCTGATCGCAGGCGTTACCGCATTCGACCACATGGTTCGCAAGCATTTCGGCTCCGCCATCGATTGGCGGTCAACGGCAATCTTCTTTGCGCTCACCATTCTAGCAGTCGGCTACCCAAATCTGTGGAACCCAACCATCGCATCGTTTGCCGTCGTGTTACTGACATGGGCCCTGCTTGAAGTCGCTACCCGAGGTTCGCATGTCTCTGCCGTAGCCGCCGGGGCGGCGCTGGCGCTGTGCGCGGAGGCCAGCTGGTCTGCCTTCATGATGGCGCCAGTTGTTGGCCTCGCCGTGGTGGTCGCCTGTATCCGCCCGCTGCTCGGCTTAGTGGGAGCAGCCATCGGATGCTTGATCCCTTCACTCGCATGGTCCTATCCAACCTGGGTTGTCAACTCACAAGCCTTGTTGCGCGAATCGTGGCAGCTCCCATTCGTCGCCGTCGGAGGGCTCTTGGGATTGATTTCCGGACTAGCAATGCGCCGACGCTGGGGGGCGCTCCCGGTCGAGTCACGTCGACGCTGGATGATCGGGTCGATGGTCGTGTCGATCGCTGCACTCACACTAGCTGCTTCCCTGCTAGCCAACCGACTGCTGATATCGCCGCAGTATCTCTTCACGGCTCTCCCTTCAGCGGTGATCCTCACTTCGCTTGCACTCTCGACGGGAGCCGGAACACCTCGACGCGGATCGGTCGCATCGGCAATCACCCTGACGATTCTGGCCATTCCGATCACCGCGGCATGGGTTTGGTACTTCGGCATCAGCGGTGGTGCCTCGATTCCCAACTACTCAATGCGTGAGGCCAAGATCCTAGCCGACCATTTTTACGGTGCTGGATTCTCGTTCCACGACGTACAGCGCCATTTGCGCGGCCCCGATAGCCTGGCCCTGATGTACTCAATCGCTGCCTACGCACCAGACGCGAGCCCACAACCGACACGCGACCTAGCCGACGTTCGCGTACTTGCCGGTGTAGACAGGTCCACGCTCGCCGCCCTTCCCAACGGCGTGATCCAGCGAGTAGACCTCGGCCGCCGGCGAACCGCCCGGCTCGTGCCTATCGATGGATGGATTGGCCTGGCGCCATCGCGTGTTTGCTATTCGGCAATCGAGCCGCAGACCCTCGAGTGCGCGGAGGTTCCGAATCCGTCAGTTCCGATCAGCGGGAGCTTCAGCGACCTGATCTTCCCTTCTTTCCCCGGCATCTATGACGCCTACCGGCGATTCACCGAGCGAGTCCCAGGCCAGGTGCCTACGGTTCGATGGGAGCTTCCAATCAACGTTCGAGGAACTGACTCCGCACGCCACGTCCAGCTCGCGAGCATTATCGCACCACCGTGGCGCATCGAGCGGGTCAAAGGGGTCGCATTCCGCGGCAGATTGCCATCTCGCTCCGTAGTGATCGAGCGCGGGGGCGGAGTCAGCGGTCAACTGGTGGTATCGGCCAAGGTGACCCCAAATCGCGAGTATCCACCGGAGATCCTCGAAACGCGGCCGCAGGAAGTAGCCATCCGCCGCATCGTTGAGCAGCTACCGCCGGCTGGCCCGTTCATCTGCTCTGCCCTCGACACGTGCCCCTAGTGTCCCGAGTCGGAAATTCGTTTCAATTTCAGACGCTCGCCTTATCGATAGAGATCGGGCCGGAATCAGTCGGCCGGGATGCCGGCGCAAAGAACGGCGGCGCGTATTCCCGCACCCTCGCATTGAGATACGATCTCGTCCTTATACGTCGGATTCGCAACCAGCACCGTTTTCACTTCTGCCCGGGAGGCGTCGGCCGGCGAGACGACCGGGTGTGCCGCTCCGGGAAGGAACGAGCCGTGCTTGGCGGGGTGAATGTCGATCACCATATCCAACAAGCTGCGGTCGGGATCGATCAGATGCGCCAACAGGGCCCCTTTTCCCGCACCGCCCCAGATGGCAATCGGCCGTCGGCTTCGCGACAGCCGTTGCCGGTGCTCCGCCACGAAGCGTTCGGCGAGCGCGGCTAGGCGTAGCTCAACAGCAGCATCGTCCCGCTCGGGAACGGACTCCGCTGGGATCGACACACCGGACGCCGGCGCGCGGGCGAACGCCAACAGGTACTCACCGCCGAAGGCCGTCTCGACTTGGACGCGATCGTAACCCGCCCGCCGCAACGCGTGCGCCAGGGCCGAGTCGGTCATCATCGCGCAGTGCTCGTAGCAAAAATCGTGCAGCAGACCGCGCGCCAGAGTGTGGCTGAGGTTCGGCGTCTCGACCATCATCTCGAAACCGGCCGGAAGACTCGTGCGGACCGACGCGAGAAAGCTCACCGGATCCGGAACGTGCTCGACGACGTGCCGCGACACTACGGCGTCGGGAACGAAACCGATCGACGCCGCTGCCGCTGCGTCGAGCTCCGAGGATGTACAGCCAACGGGTTCCGGAAGGCCGGCCTGCTCAGCGCGAAAGGACGGGTCGAATCCGTGTGCCGCGGCGACGCGGTCGCCCAGCCGATCGACCAGATGGGCCAGGAACGTCCCCTGACCGGCACCGACATCGACCACCGAGAACCGCGATCGACCGGACATATGCTTCGCGAGCCGATCGCTGACATCGTCCAGATGCCGGCGGTAGCGAGCGGAGCGCGTCGCATCGAGAAAGTAGTCTCGCCCGTACGGCAGCCCCGAGAACGCCCGGTTGAATACGAAGCCACACGACGGGCATTCGAAGAGCTCGATCCTTCCCGTCGGGGCGTCGCGCGCCTCGCCCTCGGTCGCGGCCAGT
>JANQHZ010000135.1 GCA_028282445.1 Candidatus Binatia bacterium
ATGGCTCTCTGCGTCGGGTCGTTCTTGCACTGCGTCGAGGCGATCGTGCGCACCGGAAAGGCGACGCTTCAAGATTTTCGGGCCAGCTTCGGGGCGTACTTCGGCGACGTTCTCGGGGTCATGTTCGCGCTGTGGATCTTTCGGCTGGTCGGTGGACTGATGGCGCAATCCCCGATGGGGCCCGCGATCGTCGCGTTTTCCGCGCTGCTGGTGTGGGTCTTCTTCAACGCCGCGCCCGAGCTGATCTACCTCGGCCAGCAATCGACGATGGACCTGCTGGGCGAGAGTTACCGGTTCATTCTGAAGAACTGGATCGAGTGGTTCCCACTCAACATTCTGCTCGCGGTGGTGATGCCGTTGGTCTGGAGTTTGCCGGCCGATGGAGTCTTGGTCGTGGCCCTGCAGACCTTCCTGAGCGGACTCGTCCTGTACTTCGCGATGATCGTCCGCGGCCTGCTTTTCCTCGAGTTGGTCGACTCCTCGAGGCGCTCGAGAATCTTCCGCCACCGCGCCCAGTAGAGCCGGCGTCGAGCGTTCCTACTGCGACCGCCGATAGACGCGGATGCGCGCGGTCGAAGCGGGTCACGCGCGTAGGCGCGGCGAATATGTCGGAGTCTTTCCGTGGCAGCGCTGCTCGTCCGACTTGGCCGCGACGAAACGTCAATCGTCGGCCGTCGCGGGCTTCTTCTTTGCGGCGGTCTTCTTGGTTGTCTTCTTGGCAGTGGTTTTCTTGGTGGCTGCCTTCTTGGTCGTCTTCTTGGTGGCGGTCTTCTTGGTCGTCTTCTTGGCTGCAGCCTTCTTGGTCGTGGACTTCTTCGCCGCTACTTTCTTGGTAGTCGTCTTCTTTGCGGCGGCCTTCTTGGCGGCTGGTTTGGCAGTCTCCGGAGTCGGTGCTGCGCTGGGCGAGGTGACCTCGGCCGCCGGCGCATCCGTCTTGGCAGGTGACGGAGGGCCGGCAGGCGGAGATTCGCCGGCGGGCGGTTTGCTAGCGGCGCCTGCCGCGTCTCGCCGCTCCGAGCTCTCGTCGCGCGACGGTCGAGTCGAATCTGCCGTCGTTGTCTTGTCGCCATCGGAAGCCCCAGGCGCCGGGGCGCCGTTGGATGCCGCCCGCGCATCGGGCGAGCGGTCGGTCTCCTGGGCTTGGCGCGTGTTGGAAGCCTCGCGATCGCCGTTCGCCGCTTGCGAGCCGCCGCGCCGGCGCCTGCCACCGCGTCGACCGCGCGAGCGTCGACCACGCGAGGGGGCGCCGTCTTCGCGCTTCTCCGCCTGCGCGGGTCGATCGCCCTCGGGCGTGCCGTCGGCGGCATCGCCGCTGGAAGCGTCGCTCGCTGGGCGGGGCTGCGAGTCGTCACTCGTCTCGGGCTTGCGGCGGTCGGGGCTCTCGCCCTTCGCGTCCTTCTCGTCGGCGCTGGCTCCTTCTCCGGCCGCGCCGCCGGAGGCCGCGGCACTCTCGCTTGAAGCCTCCGTCGATGACTCTTCGGCGGTCGTTCCGTTGTCTCCGCCGCGGCCACCGCGTTTTCTCCGTCTCCGACGACGCCGTTTGTTGCCGTCGCCACCTTCCGCGCCATTGGCGGAAGAACGGGCCGACTCCGCGGCGGCCTCGACGATCCCACCGGTAGCGCTCGGCTTGCTCGGACTGGTGCTGCGGGAGCGTTCCTTAACCGAGGTTTCGATTTCATGGGGCAGTAGCTCACCGCTCAGCCGGACTTCGACGGTGCTCTCGTAGCGCGACTCGAGGTTGGCGAGGTCCTCGCGCTTCTGGTTCAGCACATACAGTCCGACGTCGGTCGGGAGGGTAACCGTCAGGGTGTCGACGTCGCCGAGTGAGAGCCGGTCGTGAATCTTGCGGATCGCGCCCAGCGCGGCCGACCCGTGAGTCCTCACCGATCCGTAGCCCTGACAAAGCGGGCAAGTGATATGGCTGGTCGCGCCGGCGGCGGGGCGCAAGCGCTGTCGCGAGATCTGCATCAGCCCGAGGCTGGACAGTCGGCTGGTCTCGTGGCGGGCCTTGTCGAGGCGCATCTCGTCGCGCATCAGTTGCTCGATTTCGCGGTTGTGACGCGGGTCCCGCATATCGATGAAGTCGACCACGATGATGCCGCCGATGTCGCGTAGACGAAGTTGGCGGGCTACTTCGGCGGCGGCCTCGCGATTCGTCTTGAACGCGGTTTCTTCGGGGTTGGCGCCGCGCACGGCGCCGCCCGAGTTGACGTCGATCGCGGTCAGGGCTTCCGTGCCGTCGATGACGATCGAGCCGCCCGACTTCAGCCGGACACGTCGGCCGAAAACCGATTCGATCTGTTCTTCGACCGAGAATGCGGAGAAGAGGGGTTGCTCGCCGCGATACAGCCGCAGCACCGATTCGCTGCCGGGCATGATCGCGCGCAAGAACTCGCGGGCGCGTTGGTAGACGTCCTCGTCGTCGATGTAGATCTCGGAGATGTCCGGCGTGTAGAAGTCGCGGATCGCTCGCTGGACGATGTCGTGTTCCCGATAGATCAAGGACGGAGCGGAACGGCCGTGCGACGCGTCTTGCACGTTGTTCCACAGGCGCTTGAGGTAATCGAGGTCGCGCGACAGCTCTTGTCCGTTGTCTTCCAATCCGGCGACGGTACGGACGATCAGGCCGAAGCCCGAGTCGGGCTTGAGGTCGTCGACGACCTTGCGCAGGCGGTCGCGTTCCTCGCCTTCGATCCGTCGCGAGATGCCGGTGTCCTCGGAGCCGGGGAGGAGGACCAGGTAGCGTCCGGGCAGGGAGTAGAAGGTGCTCAGCGTCGGCGGCTTGTTGGCGAACTGCTCCTTGGTGATCTGGACCAGCACTTCCTGACCGGGACGCAGGACGTCGCGAATTCGCAGTTGGCTGCGGCCGCCGGAGCCGTTGCGCGAGCTGGCCTTCGGATCGTCTTCCAGGTTGTTGAAGCAGATCTCGTCGAGCGGCAAGAACGCGTCCCGCTCCGCGCCGATGTCGACGAACGCCGCTTCCAGTGCCGGGTGAATGCGGTGCACCACCCCTTTGTAGATATTGCCCTTGAGATGGGCGCGACTCAGGGACTCGATCTCAAACGATTCGAGTACCCGGTCGTTCATGATGCCGACCCGACTCTCCTCCGAGTGGGTGACATTGATCAGCATTACCTTGGGCATTCATCCTCCTCCGAACCAACCGCCAACTCCGCTCAAGGCACAGCGCCGGGACCGCCACCCTCGACGGGTATGCCGCGGTCAAATGCGTATCGCTCATCGTCGGATCTCCTCCGCGGGGCCGTCCGCGCACAGGCGCAGGGGCGGCACTCCGTCGTCGATTGCCGGAAGGACACCTTCGGCGAGCGGACTGAAGTAGGTTCGCATGTTCATGACGGTCTCGATGACGTTCAATCCCATGAATTTCGGATTGCGCTCAGAGACCGAGCTCAATTTCTCTATTCCCGTGGTGGACAATCGAGAGGCTCCGTCGACCGATCCGAGATGCGTCTTCAAAAGCGCGGCGGAGACCTGGATCAGGCCCTGCAAGAAGAGCTTTGCGTCGCTGCCGGCTTCGGCATCGCGCCACAGCGATTCCCACGCTTCGTGTGCTTCCCAGAAGTAGAAGTGGTTGAAGAGGTCGACGCCCCAGAGCCATTCGGCGGACTCGCGCCAGTCGGCGCCACGCCCGCTAGCATGCTCGCCGGCGACGATGTCGTTGCCGTAGGAGTGCCCCCCCGGGTCGCGTACCGGATGCGGGTGCAGTCCGGGGACGTAGCGGTAGTCCGGGAAGCGCTGGCCAGGGCGGTAGCGAGGGCGGTCACGTAGGGGGGCTCGAATTTCCAGTTTTGCCGTCATGCGGCGGGTCGAAAACGACCAGGCGGTACATTAGGCAAAGGGTCGGCCGAGTACAAGCGCTTGGTCGCCCGGCGAGACCGGGTCGACAGCCCGCCAATACCTCGGCGGAGCTGTCTGCGGCGCCCGTAACGCCCTGAAAACACCTGAAATCTCACGCCGCGGCACTGGCGGCTTCGGATTGGAGTCCGGCGAATATACGCTCGGCGGCAGCCTCGCCACTGGCGATGCAATCGGGGATTCCAACACCGCGGTAGGCGTTGCCGGCGAGGGCGAAGTGCGGGTGGGCGGCCGTGGCCCCCTCGATTCGGTCGACCCGCGCGATGTGGCCGACCTCGTACTGCGGCATCGAATCGGGGTAGCGGCTCACGATCGAAAATGTCGGCTCGCTCACGATGCCGAGTATGTCGCGAAGCTCGTCGCGCGCGGCAGCGGTCATCTCGGCGTCCGGAAGATCGGCGAGCTCGGTGCTGAGGGCACCGCCGACAAAAGCTCGCAGGAGGGCGTAGCCGGCCGGGGCGCGGCGGGCGTACTTCAAGAAGCTGTAGCTGCAGGCGATGATCTTTCGGCCTTCGACGTGCGGCACCACGAAACCGAAGCCGTCGAGCGGGTGGGGAATGGCTTCGCGCGG
>JANQHZ010000319.1 GCA_028282445.1 Candidatus Binatia bacterium
CCGCGCCCGCCGCGAAGGCAACGGTTGGGTCATCGACGGCGTCAAGACTTTTGTTCCGCTGCTGTCTCAATCTCGCCGTGTGATCGTTCCGGCGACGACCGACGATGGCCTCGGGCTGTTTATCATCGACCCCGAAGCTGGCGGCGTCAGCACGGTGGAGAGCCGGCTCGCCAACGGCCAGAACATTGCGACGATGACGCTCGAAGGAGTGGTCGCGGGAGAGTCGGACCTCCTCGGAGGTTCGATCGCGGACGGTGCGGCGCAAATCCGATGGATCTACGACCGAGCGTTGGTCGCGATCGCCGCCACCCAAGTTGGGGTTTCGTCGCGGGCGTTGGAGATTACCAGCTCCTACGTCAGCGAGCGCGTGCAGTTCGGCGTACCGATCGGCTCGTTTCAGGCCGTGCAACACCGATCGGCCGATGGCTACATCGACGTCCAAGCGATGCGTTGGGTAATGTGGCGCGCTGCATGGATGCTGTCGGAGGACATGGCGGCTTCGCGCGAAGCGGCGGTTGCCAAGTTCTGGGCTGCCGACGGCGGTTCTCGACTCGCCAACTCAGCGCAGCATCTACACGGCGGGATCGGTGTCGATCGCGACTACCCAATTCATCGATACTTCTTGTGGTCCAAGTCGCTCGAGCTGACTCTAGGGGGTGTTCCGCACCAGTTGCAGAGTCTCGGCCGTGACATGGCCGAGACCGGGCCCCAGGCGCGCTGATTCCGTTGTCGACGATGATGAGGTTGTTGATATGAAAACGAAAACGCTCGCAGAGGTTACGGTGGGGGATGCGATCCCGGAGTTGGCGGTCGACGTGACCACGACGATCGTCGTTGCCGGAGCTCTGGCGACGCAGGACTTCACGCCGGTGCATCACGACAAGGGCGCCGCACGCGAGCAGGGGCTGCCCGACGTCATCATGAACACGATGACCACCAACGGATTCGTCAGTCGCTTCGTCACTGACTGGGCCGGGCCGAATGCGGTAGTCAAGAAGATATCTCTCAAGCTCGGAGCGCCGAACAGCCCGGGCGATACGATGAAGATGAACGGCAGCGTGACCGCCGTCGATTCCGATGCCGGCGTCGTCGATGTCGACGTGTCCGGAACCAACAGCTGGGGCGACCATGTGACTGCGACGGTCCGGGTAGCGCTCCCCAAGGGAGCCTGACCGATGCCGACGACGCTGAAAGACGAGGCCGCACTGATCGGAATCGGTCAAACCGAGTTCTCCAAGAACTCCGGCCGCTCGGAGCTTTCGCTGGCGTGCGAGGCGGTCAGCGCGGCGATCGACGATGCCGGATTGAAACCCTCCGAGGTCGACGGCTTGGTGACCTTCGCGCTCGACCAGAACGACGAAATCGAGGTCGCTCGCGCGGTCGGTATCGGCGACCTGAGTCTCTTCTCACGGATTCCCTATGGCGGCGGTGCCGCGGTGTCGGTGATCCACCAAGCCGCCATGGCGATCGCCACCGGGAGTTGCAAGAACGTCATCTGCTACCGCGCGCTCAACGGGCGGTCGGGTCAGCGCTATAGCGCCGGCGTCAGTGGAGACCTGGTCACGTCGGATTTGATTCACTGGAGCTGGTACATGCCGTACGGGCTGATGACCCCGGCCAGCTGGGTGGCGATGTTCGCGACCCGCTACATGCACAAGACCGGCGCCACCAGCCTCGATTTCGCCCGGGTTGCCGTCTCGACGCGCAATCACGCGGTCAACAATCCAGACGCCTTCTTTTACCAGCAGCCATTGACCATCGAGGAGCATCAGTCCTCGCGTATGATTGCGGCGCCCCTGCGCTTGTTCGACTGCTGCCAGGAGACCGATGGCGGCACTGCGTGCGTCGTGACGTCGGTCGACCGAGCCGCGGACGCCCCGCATCCGGCGGCTGTAATCCGCGGCCTCGGCAACGCCTCGGCGGCCGACCAAGAACAGATGACGAGCTTCTATCGCGACGAAATTACGGGGCTGCCGGAGATGGAGCTGGTCGCAAAGCAGATGTGGGACGTTTCGGGCCTGAGCGCCGACGACATCGATGCGGCGGTGATCTACGATGCCTTCTCGGCGGTCGTGCTCTTGCAGCTCGAGGCGTTCGGTTTTTGCTCACCGGGCGAGGGCAAGGAGTTCGTCAAAGACGGTAACCTCGAAGTTGGCGGACGGTTGCCTACCAATACCCACGGTGGGCAGCTCAGCGAGGCGTACATCCACGGTATGAACGGCGTCAACGAAGGGGTGAGGCTGATTCGCGGCACGTCGACCAATCAGCCGGCCAAGAATGACCACGTCCTCGTCACGGCCGGTGTCGGGGTTCCGACCAGCGCCATGGTGCTGGGAAAACTCAACTAGCAGGTCTCGATCTCCGTCGACCGCCACGCCGGTCGACCTTCCAACCAAGCGGGGGAAACATGCCTGAAGCAGTCATTGTCGAAGCGTTGCGTTCGCCGATCGGTCGCGGCAAGCCGATCAAGGGATACCTCAGCGGTATTCATCCGACCAAGTTGCTCGGGCGGCTACAGGAAGCCGTCGTCGAAAAAGCCGGTATCGAGCCGGACATGGTCGAGCAGATCATCGGCGGTTGCGTCACCCAAGCGGGGGAGCAGTCGAACAATCTGGCCCGAAATTCGTGGTTGGCGCGCGGCAAGGAGTGGGGAACGGCCGGCACCACGGTCGATGCACAATGCGGCTCGGGGCAGCAGGCGAACCACCTGGTCTCGGCGTTGGTCAAGTCCGGAGCGATCGATGTCGGGATCGCCTGCGGCGCCGAGGTGATGAGCCACGTCGGTTTGGGGGCGAGCGTGCAGAACGGCCCTGGGTTTTTTCAACCCTCGGATTGGTCGTGGGACATGCCGCTGAACCAATTCGACGCCGCCGAGAAGATCGGCAAGATGTACGGTCTCACCCGCGAGGACTGCGATCAGTTCGCTCTGCGCTCGCAGGACAACGCGATGCGGGCTCACCAGGAGGGATACTTCAAGCGCGAGATTCTGCCGATCGAGGCGCCGGTCCTGGGGGAGGACGGCCAGCCGACCGGAGAGACCCGGCTGGTGGACGCCGACCAGGGGATTCGTCCGAGTACGCTCGAAGGGCTGTCGGCTCTGCGCTCCGTACAGGAGGGGCAGATGCACTCGGCGGGCAACTCCTCCCAGATCTCGGACGGCGCCGCCGCGGTTCTCTGGATGTCGGAAGACAAAGCGAAGGAGCTCGGATTGAAACCGCGAGCGCGCCTTCGTTACAGCGATCTGGTCGGATCGGATCCCGACTTATTGTTGAGCGGTCCGGTCGACGCCACCAAGCGTATGATCGCAAAGCACGGGCTCGACCTCGGCGATATCGACCTCTACGAGATCAACGAAGCTTTCGCTTCGATCGTGTTGTCGTGGCAGCGCGAGTTCGACGTCGACATGGAGAAGATCAACGTCAACGGTGGCGCGATCGCGCTCGGACACCCGGTCGGTTGCACCGGTACCCGGCTGATCGTGACCGCGTTGCACGAGCTCGAGCGAACGGGCAAGAACACGGCTTTCATCAGCATGTGTTGCGGCTCGGCGCTCGGAACCGGCGCCGTGCTCGAACGCCTCGATTGATCGCTTTGCGACCTCGGGTCCGTGTTGCCAACCGGCACGCGGACCCGGGGCGCGACTTCGGTCGCCGGCTAGCTGTGTGCGCGCAGACGCTCGACGGTTTTCGTGAACTCGGCGTCGTGGCCGGGATCGATCGGCATCCTGAGGGTAATCGCGTCGAGCAACTCGCCGTACCATTCGGCGAGGATGGGAACGATCTCCTCGTAAGTGCCAGACGGTACGAGGGTGTCGAAGAGCTCGTCGGAAATGGCCTCTCTCATCTCGGTCCAGCGGCCGGCGCGCGCGAGCTGGAGGAGCGTCTCACCGGCTTCTTTCCTGCCGAGTAGCTCGAGGGTCGGCCAGTACTGCGGCGTAGAGAAGACGAACGCCAGATACTCGCGCAAGCGACCGCGCTCTTCCTCGACCGCCTGGCGGTCGAGACCGGTGGCGACGAAGGTCGAGCCGATGCGCTCGATGGCCCGTAGCGAACGGTGGGTTCGGGTGCTGCCGTGGCGAAGATTCGGGAGAATCGCTTCGCGGAGGTAGCGGGGGTTGGTGTTGGTTGGGTGGGTCATAAAGCCGTCGGCAGCTTCGCCGGCCAGGCGCGTCATGTGGCGGTTGACGCCACCGAGGAGAATTGCCGGGGCTTCGACTTCGAGCGGCGGCGGTGCGAAGAAGGGCTGCATCTTGTTGAATGAGTAGCTGTCCGATTCGAAGTCGAGCTTCTCGCCGTGCTGCCAGCACTTCCAGATTGCCCGCACCGCGGCGATGTAGTCGCGCATGCGCGGCACCGGCGCCGTCCATTCGGTGCTGAAGCGGCCCTCGATGTTGGCCTTGATCTGGGACCCCAGTCCGAGACCGAAGCGCCCGCCGGACATGCTTTGCAGGTCCCAGGCGGAGTAGGCGGTGATCATCGGCGAGCGCGGGAAGGCGAGAGCGACGCTGGTGACGACGCGCAACTCGCTGGTGTGCTCGAGCGCGAGCATCGAGGTCATGAAAGCGTCGTGGATGGACTCCGGTACCAGCAGGCCGGTGAAGGCGCATGCCTCGGCGCGCTGGGCGTAGGCCGCGACCTCGGCCAGCGGCATTCGCGGGTCCTCGACGGCTGCGTAGACTTGCATCGGAGCGCGGGCGTCAGGCTGCGTCGGCTTCGTGTCCGGCGTCCGCGTCGAGTTCGGCGATTTGATACTCCTCGGGATGGAAGTTGTGCGCGCTTACGACGTACTCGGATGCGAAGCCGGGATAGAGCGAGTGGTTGCTGCCGTCCTTGGATAGGTACCAGCTGCTGCAGTTCGGCCACACCATGTACTTCATGCGTCCTTGAATGCGTTCGTTGTATCGGTCTTGGACCTCTTGTCGGATGTCGACGAACTTCAAACCCTCGTCGCGCAGCTTGCGAATCGCTTGCAGCGCGTGTGAGATCTGGGCCTCGGTGTAGACCAGAACCGAAGTGTGCCCCGGTCCCGTGTTGGGGCCCATCAGAATGAACCAATTCGGAAAACCGGATACGGTCATGCCTTTGTAGGCGACGGCGCCCTCGGCCCAGGACTCGTCGAGCGAGCGTCCGTCGCGTCCGACTACCGGAAACGGCGCTCGCGCCAATCCGAGCTCGAAACCCGTTGCGAATACGATGGCGTCGAGCTCGTGCAATGCGCCGTCGCGAGTGTGGATTCCCCGCGGGCGGATCTCGTCGATTGCTTCACACTCCAAGCTGACGTTGCCGCGCTCGAAGGAGGCCCAATACTCGTCCGAAACCAAGACCCTCTTGCAGCCGAACTGAAACTCCGGACGGAGCTTGCGGCGTAGCTCGGGATCCTTGACCTGCGATTCCAGGTGGGCGAGCGAGAGCTTCTCGCCGACCGCCGAGAGGCGCGGTGCGTCGAGGAAGATCATTGGGCCGAGCAGCTCGCTGGTCCAGTACTTGAAGGCGCGACTGATGCGCAAAAGGACGGGGAATCGCGCCAGCAACTTCTTTAGCCTGTCCGAGTAGACCGCGTCGCGTTTCGGTACGACCCAGGCGGGCGTTCGCTGGAAAACCTCGAGCTCGGCGACCTCCGGCGCGATCGCCGGGACGACCTGCACGGCGCTGGCGCCGGTTCCGATCACCCCGACTCGCTTGCCGCGGAGGTCGTAGTCGTGGTCCCAGCGCGCGGTGTGGATCTTCTTACCCTCGAAGGACTCGATGCCGGGAATGTCCGGGTAGGCCGGGTCGACCAGTCCTCCCACGGCCGAGATGACGACGCGAGCCTTGAAATCTTCACCGTCGCCGGTGCGAATCGTCCAGGCGCCGGTCGTGTCGTCGAAGCTTGCTCCGACGATATCGGTGTTGAAACGAATCCTCCCGCGCAGCTTCCACTTGTCGACCAGACCGAGGATATAGTTTTGGATCTCGTCGGCTGGGGAGTACTTGCGACTCCACTTGGGATTGGGCTCGAAGGACAGCGAATACGCATGCGAGGGGACGTCGCAAGCAGCCCCGGGGTAGGTGTTGTCGCGCCAGGTCCCTCCCACCTCGCCGGCTCGATCGAAGATGGTGAACGACTCGATGCCGGCTTTCTTGAGTTGGATTGCCATCCCAATTCCGCCGAATCCGGCGCCGATGATGGCGATCGGGAAATCTCCTTCTGCCGTCGTCTTGCCGGAAGCTGCGCTCGTCTTGCTGGTCATTGTCGTCACTCCTTTGTCGCGCCGCCGTGGCCGGGCTTGCCCAGTCCGGCGCGCAACAGGTTCATGTAGGTCGACACCACGACGTCGTCACCCGGGTATGCGTGGCCGTGGACCCCATCGATCATCTGGTCGAGAAAATACCGCGCTCCGATGAGGTAGTGGGCGAGCGTGGCGATTTCTTCTCGACCCATCGGTCGCAGCGTGCCGTCCTCAATGCCGTCCTCGAGGCTGGCGCGGGTGAGCTCGAGCCACATGGAAAGGACCCGGTTGTAAATGTCCGGATGGTGGACTCGAACCTCTTCGGCGAGTCGAACGTAGGTGGGGTTGCGGCGGACGAACCGGAGGTAGGCCCGGAGCACGGCTTCTTCGCGTTCGAAGACATCGCCGGTACTTTCGGCGGCCTGGAGCGCCTCACTGGTGATCTGGTCGGTTACCTGTTGCATCAGCTCGCGCAGCAGATCGTCGAGCGAACCGAAATGGTAGTGCAGGTTCCCCACCGCAACTCCTGCCCGTGCGGCGATCTTGGCAACCGAGACCCCGTGGAAGCCCTCGTCCCCGGCGACATCGCGCGCGGCATCGAGGATCTTCTGTCGCGTGTCGGCCGACTTGGCGTAGGCCCCCCGCTTGGTGCGAGACCGCTGCATGGGGCTCGCCCCGGCTTCGGAGTTGAGAGGCGCTCTGGGCATGTTAATTCTGAATATAGGTTCGATATTCAGAGTTTGCAAGTGTCGGGCCACGCTCGTTTGTCCGCGGCCGGATTGCTACATCTTTCACGATGTTCATTCTGCGATTCGACATGCGGGCTCCGGCGTTCGGCGCGCCGGCAGCGGAGCTCTACGCCGCGGCGGTCGACATGGCGGAGTGGGGAGAGGCGAATGGCTGTGCGTCGGTCGTCATCTCGGAACATCACGCTTCCAGTGACGGTTATCTTCCGTCGCCCATGATCCTCGCCTCGGCGATCGCGGCGCGCACCACGGCGTTACCGATTCAGGTGGCGGCGTTGCTGCTGCCGTTCTACGAACCGGTTCGCCTGGCCGAGGATATGGCGGTGGTCGATCTGGTTAGTGGCGGGCGTGTATCCTACGTCGTCGGCCTGGGCTATCGCGACGAAGAATTCGAGATGTTCGGAGTCGAGCGCAAGGGGCGCGGCCGCCGCGCCGAAGCGACTCTTGCGTTTCTGCGGCGCGCTTGGACGGGTGAACCCTTCGAGCACGAGGGCCGCCGCGTCCACGTGACACCGACGCCTTTGTCCGCTGGTGGGCCGGTCGTGATGCTCGGTGGCAGCTCTGCAACTGCGGCGCGGCGCGCGGCGCGCTGCGGCTTGGGCCTCTACGCGCAGAGCAGCGAGTTCGATCTCGAAAGCATCTACCGCGACGAATGCGCGGCGCAGGGCCGCGAGCCCGGCTTTTGTATGGTGCCTCCGCCGGGGATCGTCACGACGGCCTTCGTGGCCGAGGACGTCGATGAAGCCTGGGCGACGCTCGGAAGCCACCTCTTGCACGATGCGCGGATGTACAGCGACTGGCTGTCGGGAGGGAGCGCCGCCGTGACCACGGGCGCGCACACCGTCGACGAGCTGCGCGCCGAGCAAGGCGCCTATCGAATTTTCTCGGTGGAAGAGGCCGTGGAAGAAGTCCGTCGCAACGGCTTCTTGGTCACCCAACCGTTGTGCGGCGGAATCCCACCGGAGCTGGCCTGGCGCAGCCTCCATCTCATCGCCGAGCGCGTTCTTCCCGCGCTAACTTGATGCACCCGCGGACGCGCGTCCTCTCTATTTCGCTTGCAAGGAGTACTGCATGATCGTTCAAGACAAAGTCATCGTCGTGACCGGGGCCGGCCCCGGCCTGGGCGGCGAGGTCGCCCGCCTCGCGCTGCGTGACGGAGCCAAGGTCGTTCTCGGCGCGCGCCGGGAGAAGAAGCTCGCGGCGGCGGCCGCTGAGCTCGACCCGTCGGGCGCAAGGGTCGCCTACCGGGCGACCGACATTACCGATGCGGAACAGTGTGACGCCTTGATGAACGAGGCCGTAGGGCGCTTCGGCGGCGTCGATGCGCTGGTTCAGGTGGCGGCGCTCGACACTCTGTTCGGAACGGTCCAGTCGACCAGCGCCGAGGACTGGCTGAAGTCGATGCAGACCAACGTTCTGGGCAACATGCAGATCGCCAAGGCCACCGTTCCTCACCTCAAGAAACGCGGTGGCGGCTCGATCGTGCTGATCGGGTCGCAATCGATGTGGCTGCCGCCCGACATGCCGCAAATCGCCTACGCCTCGGCCAAAGGAGCTC
>JANQHZ010000368.1 GCA_028282445.1 Candidatus Binatia bacterium
GTTCGCGAGCTTGAACAGCTCGACTGCCGGTAAGCGAATCTGCCGGTAGCCGGCGTCTTCCAGATCGGCGATCGAGGCGCCGAAATACACGACCGAGACCTCGGCGAAGTAGAGCGCCACAGCGCACATCGGGCAGGGTTCGCAGGTGGGCGCGACGACCGCTCCGGGCAAGCGAACCCTACCGGTCGCGCGCGCCGCCGCGCGCAAGGCCGCGATCTCGGCATGCGCCGAGACGTCGAGCAGCTCGCGTACCCGGTTGTGCTCGACCGCGATCACCTCCCCATCAAGCTCGATCGCACACCCGACCGGGCCCTGGCCGCGTTCGATGCCACGCCGCGTCTCGTCGATCGCCAGGCGCATGAGGCCTTCTTTCGTCATCCCAAAAACTCATACCCTTTGCCGTTTCCTCAACCTAGACCGCGCGGGCCATTCTGGGTAGGTTCTGCGCGCAAGAAGTCGGGACCTCTCGACATCGATGCGATGAGAATTCGAAACCGCCGATGAACACAGATCGTTGTTGGCACCGACAGCCGGACGTATCAGCGTTGATCTGCGTTCATCTGCGGTTTGTCTACTCACCTAAAGGTAATGTGCGGATGGGAGGAGCTCACCTATGACATCACCCCTGCGGTCGATCATCGAATGCCGAACCAAGCTATGGTTGGACTCCATCGATCCGGAATTGGTCGCGAGCAATCGCAAGCTCGGAGCGACCGGCGCGACCTCGAATCCGATCATCGTCGCCGACCTCATCAAGAGCGGCCGCTTCGACGACGACCTCGCCGGCTTCGTTCGCGACGGGCTCGACGACGAAGCGATCGCATGGGCGCTGACCGATCAATTGGTACGCGGCGCCCAGGAAGTCTTCCATCCGGTTTGGAAAGACACGCGCGGCAACGATGGATACGTCAGCTTCGAGCTCGACCCGCTACTGGAGGACGTCGAGCTCGGCCCGCCGCATGGCGAGCGCGTCGCGCGCTACATCGAGCTCGGCCGCAAATGGAGCGAAGGGCACGACAACCGCATGATCAAGGTCCCGGCGACGCCCGCCGGGCTCGACGCGCTCGAAGAGCTCTGCGCCGCCGGCGTCACGCTGAACGTTACGCTCATCTTCACGGATCGGCAGTACCAGCTGGCGCGCGAGGCGGTGTGGCGCGGGGCGCAGAAACGCAAGTCGCTCGACAACTTCAAGAGCGTCTACAGCATCTTCATCTCGCGCGTCGACGTTTACACCGAGAAGCACGTCCCAGAGCTCGGTGAATCCGCTCAGGGTGAAGTCGGCCTGGCCGGGGTCAAGCGCATCTGGGCCGCCAACCGCGCCTACTGGGAGCCCAAGAACCTACCGCTCGAGCAAGAGATTATCTTTGCGAGCACTGGCACCAAGAAGCCCTCGGACCCAGCCGACAAGTACGTCGGAGCGCTCGTCGGCAGCGATATCCAAACCAATCCACCCAAGACCAACGACGACATCGAAGCGCTCGGCAAGAAGTACGGCCGCACCGTCGACCAGCTGCCGCCGCAAAGCGTGCTCGACGAGATCGACGCCAAGGTCGACCAAGCAAAGCTCGAAGAAGTCCTGATGCGCGAGGGCGTAGCGAAGTTCGCAGACCCGCACAAAGCACTGATCTCCCTCATCAAAGAAAAGCGAACGACTCTCGCCGCCTAACGGTCAGGAGGTCGGAGTTGAGTGGGCTCCGCCCACTCGACGAGCCCATCGGAGCGCGCTGCGCGCACGGGGGCGTTTCTCGAACGGAGTCGAGTGGGCTCTGCCCACTCGACGAGCCCGTCGGGGCGCTATGCGCGCACGGGGGGCGTTTCTACAAAGCAACGAAGACCGTGCCGGTGCCCGTAACGAGCCGGTCGCCGATCTCGGTCTCGAGCATCAGGTCGCACTCGAATAGTTTGCCACCGTCGCGATCTTCGACGTCGGTGACAACACCACTGGCAATCATGGCGACGGCCGGCCGGACGAAGGCGCGAAAGGTGGCCGAAATCTTTTGGACCTGCGCACCGGGCGCAGCTTGTTCCAGGAGCCGCGAGAAAATCGCCAAGCTGAGGTTTCCAGGGGCGATTTGTCCCGGCAGGCCATCCTGTTGGCCTCCTTCGTCGCTCAGGAAGCGGGGCGCGACCTGATTCGCCGAGTGGACGTATTCGGCGATCTGCTCCGGCTCCAGGGTCAGTCGCAGTGGTCTCAGGTCGTCGCCGAAATCCAGGTCCGCGATCGACGCGGGCTCATCGCGTTGCGACGTCATCGAAACATCATCTTCTGGTCGATCACCGCGACCATTTCGCCGCGCTGATTCTCGACCACCAGCCGCAGGACGAGGAAAGTGAGCTTGCCCGATCGACCGGTCTTCTCGTAGATATCGTGCAGGGTGCTGACGCCGGTCAATACGTCGCCGGGTCGGACATGGACACCGATCTCGACGTCTTTGCCCGCATCCATACCTCGGTAGATGAGATCGCGCGGAACGCCTTCAGGCACGAACTTCTCCCGCCGCAGGGTGACCGCAAAGGTCGGGTTGGCGACGAGGTCGGGGCCGTCTTCGAGATAACGCGGGTCGGTCTCGCCGCACGCCTGCGCGTAGCGAATCATCTGCTCGGCGGTCACCGGTTTGGAAATCGACTGCTCGAACACCTGACCGAGCAAAGCTCGGTCGATATCGGCGAGAGGATCAGCCACGCGCCGCCCTGACCTGCTCACGGAAGTCGACCGCTCGGTAGCTCCCCTCGCGCAGCTCTCGAACGAGATCGTCGACGTCGCGAATGTCGCGCTCGAACTCGGTCGCGCAGATACCGATCAGCGACACCAAGTGGGCATCGCTTCCACCGAATCCCTTGTAGCCGAAGGCGCCCATCAATTGACCTACGCGCTCGTTCTCCCCACGCCGGCTTCCGCCGTTCAATGCCTCGACCGCAAGGACTCCCTCGAGCGGCGCTTTGTGCTCGTAGTGCTCGCATAAACCGATCGTCGGTCGACCGGGATGGCAGGGAGCCGCGATTCCACCGAGCTTCTCGACCTCGCTGACAACCGTCTGCGCGTCGAGGTGCACGTCCGAGAAGTCGAAACGAGCGGTCATCTCGTCGTTCACACCGTACAAGAGAATGTGACCATAGTCAGTCTCGACCTCGGCTCCGCGCAGGATGACGATCTCGTAGCGATCCTCGAGATCGCGGTAATCCACGTCGGGGTTCCACTGGCGGTGCTCGGTCAAAACGATGCCGTCGATCGGCACCAGGTCACGCTTCTTCCGCAGCCACTTGAGGTAGCCCTCGATCGGAGCGCGACTGTCGTCGGAAGCGTCGGTATGTGCGTGAAGGTCGAGAATCATCGTGCGAAGTGCTGCGGGCGCCAGGGTCGATGCTGGCCTCGAGTCCTCGCGGTTCCCCGGGCGGCATCTGCTTCCAGGCTTTCCCGCGTCACCTCACTTGTCAAGGTACCGAGTCGAGGGCCAGCGGCGCCACCGAGAGAGTGCCGCGCGATCGGACCATTTCGGTCTGGGCCGGCCCAAGCGTTGGATCCACCCAACGGCTCGAAACGGTGTACCCGGTCAGATCGACGACCGAGTCGACGACGGCCGATTCGATCTTCGACAACGCCTCGAAGTGGTCGGCATCCAGGCGGCGCCCGAGTACGACGACCCGACGCACCAGGCGGTCGGGCTGTAGCTCGGGGCACCAGGTCGTCAACTCGAACGAGGTGGATGGCGCTCGCTTGCGCATCGCGTCGACTAGGGCGCGAACCTCGCCGATCGCCGACACCGGCGGCGCTTCCGGTTGCGATACGGCGCCCAGATCGCGTCCCCCAAGCTTGCCGGAGACTTCCCAGCCCTCGGCTACCGGGTCGAGCGAGAGGCGGGCCACCAAGTCGCCGTTCTCGGCGCGCGCGTACACCGCGTTGACCAGCTCCCCCTCGACCGTCGAGAATTCAATCCGCCTGGTGTCGACCGCCATGAGAGTTCCATACTCGTTGGCGACCAGTACCGAGCGACGCCGCTCACAGCGAAGCAGATCCCCCTCGGCATCGACCACCAGCAGCTTCTCTACTCCGCTCGGCTTCGAGTTCGACTCGATACGGGCAACCGCTTCGAAGCGAAACTCGGGGTGGTCGCGTCCCCCCCAGCGCAAATGGCGTACGACCGAATCGAATAACTGCGCAAAGGTCTTCCGATATCCAGGCTCGATGTGACGGCAGTAGACCGCCCCGCCGCCGACCGCCGCGATGCGGTGTTTGACGAGACCCACCCCCGGACC
>JANQHZ010000944.1 GCA_028282445.1 Candidatus Binatia bacterium
ATCCGCTTCGGACTCGATCGATAGGAGCCTCTGTGGAACACCCGCCCCTCAAACCGCTATCTCTCACCATCTTCTTCCCCTGCCACAACGAGGAGGAAAACGTCGAGCGGGTCACCCGCCAGGCAGTCGACGTCGGCCGTCGGGTCTCGGACGATCTCGAGGTCATCATCGTCAACGACGGCAGCAAGGACCGCACCGGCGAGATCGCCGACAAACTCGCCGCCGAGATTCCCGAGGTACGCGCCGCGCACAACAACCCCAATCGCGGCTACGGCGGGGCGTTGCAGCGCGGTTTCGCCGAGGCGACCAAGGATTGGATCTTCTACACGGACGGCGACGGCCAGTTCGATATGGAAGAGCTGCCGGGCCTGATTCCGCTGCTCGACCAGTACGACATGGTCTCGTGCTACCGCATCGACCGCAAGGATCCCGCGATTCGCAAGCTCAACGCCCTGGCCTGGACAACGCTCGTCAACGCGATGTTCCGGATCAACCTTCGCGACATCGATTGCGCATTCAAGATTTACCCCAAGCGATTTATCGACGAGATCGAAATCCTCAGCACCGGCGCGCTGATCGACACCGAGATGCTCGCCAAAGCTCGCAATTACGGCCTCACCATCGGCCAAGTCGGCGTGCATCACTACCCGCGCACCGCTGGTGAACAGAGCGGCGCCAATGTCGGCGTGATTCTTCGCGCGTTCAAGGAGCTGTTCAAGCTTCGCAAGAACATCCAATCTTCGGGAAAGAGCTAGGCCCTAGGCACCACGTCCGCGGGCCTTGCGGCAAGACACTTGCCGTACGGAGGCTAGAGGTCCGGTCGAAATGATCATCGAGTGTCCCTACTGCTCGACTCGCTTCCGACTCGATGTCGAGGCCCTTGGCGCACACCGACCGACCTTGCGCTGCTCGCAGTGCAGCCAAACCTTCACCCTTCCACCGCTCGCCGACCCCGAAGACAACGACCCGCAGCTCACCTACGACGACGGTCCGGCCGACGATGAGGATACCGCTCCCACACGGGTTTCGGGTGAGAAAGGCCGATCGGGCGAGCAGTTGTCTTTCCCTTCGGAGCCCGACGACTACGATCCGCAGACGTCTCTGTTCGGTGAGGACGATTTCGAAGACGACGATGGCTACTCGATCGCCGCGCCCGAGCCGGAATACGACGACCGCGATATCGAAGCCGAGGAGCCCGCATTGACGTCCTCCATTCAAGTCAAACCGATTCTATTCTTCTTGGCGCTCGTCGTAGCGGGCTACGGAATGCTGGCGTGGACTCTCCGTACGGATCCGAACTGGGCTCGCAGTCTCATGAAACAGGTGCCGATCGTCGGCAGCGAGATCAATGCCAGTAGGCTGGGGAAGAAGATCGTCCTCGACGACTTGCGCGGCCGTTACGAGCACACCAAGGAAGGCAAGCTGGTGTTCCTGGTAACCGGTAATGCGCGCAACGACCACGACGAACCGGTGCGCGATATTCGCGTCGAGCTCCAGCTTCTGGACGAACAGGGAACCTCCGTAGCCAAGCAGTCGACCACGTGCGGCAGCGCGATGCGTACCGATCTGGTTCGCGACCTCACTCAACAGCAGGTGCAAATCCTGCGCGGTTGGGGAACTCGACCACCCGAAGAAGCCAGCCTCGATCCCGGCGCGTCGTGCCCGATCGTCGG
>JANQHZ010000395.1 GCA_028282445.1 Candidatus Binatia bacterium
CATAACTCTCGCGACACTTATCAGCATCTTAGTACTGCCCAGAAATCACATGTTTACCCGACTTGGCAACCTCTGCGATCATTTCCTCCCGTCCTCGTCGAAATAGCCCAAACGGCGCAGCCGCTCGCGGGTGGTGGGATCGATTTCGTCCAGCGTTTCGCGCGCATCGCTCACCCCTGCGCCGCCCAGCCGTGCGATCAGCGAACGGAGGAGATCGAGATCGGATTCGTCATACTCTCCGGCCTCGAGCAGATTGCTGCGCTCGCGCCGATCGCGCGACAAATCGTACAACTCCTCCGCCTCGCGGCCCCGCCCCTCGTCGCGCGTGCTCTTCAACTTCAGGCCGCTCTGCGAAACCGCCTGCGACACGTACGTGCCTCCTTGGAACCACCAGTGCTCCGAGAAGGTAGCCTGGTCAGTCGACTCGGGCGCTGGGAAGAGCGCCCGACCGTCGAAGCCCTCTCCACCGTCCGGCTGGTCGACCCCGACCAGTCCGAGCGCGGTCGGCAACACATCCACCAGCATAGCAGGGTCACGGCGAACGACCCCGCGCTGCCCGCCGGGAATTCGCACCAGCAACGGCACCCGCACCACCTCGTCGTAGAGCTGGTTTCCGTGTCGCCAATTGCCGTGCTCGTAGAATTCTTCGCCGTGATCCGAGGTCAAAACGACGATCGTGTCGTCGGATAGACCGCTTTCCTCCAGTTGCGCCAACATGCGTCCGACGAGCGAGTCCGAGTGGGCGATGGCGCCGTCGTATTGGTCGATCAGACGTTCCAAAGCGGGGTCTTCGAGCGGCTTGGCTTTTTCGAATGTAGTCTGGACGCGCGGCGGCGGCATGCGATCGGCCTTCCGTGGCGAACGCGCGAAGGCCTTGGCGAACTCCTCGGGAGGGTCGTACGGATCGTGTGGTCCGATCATATGGACGTACAAGAAGAAGGGCTGACGATCGGCGGCACCCTTCATCCACGACAGGACCGCTTCGGTCTGCGCCTCGTCGCGTTCCGCATTGCCCGAGTTCGCCCTCCCCGCCCAACGGAACACCCAATTCGAAATCGGCAGGCGCAAGCCGACCTTTCGCAGAGTCGACTCGCCGCGTCGGACGGCGCGATACAGATTGGTCAGCTGCGCACCGATTGCACGACCGCTGACAAATTCGTCGAAGCCGCGACCGAAACGAAACTCCGGAGTGATCCACGGGTTGGCGGAAAACGCAGCGGTCCGATAGCCCGCTCGATCCAGCACCTCGGCAAGCGTCGGCACGTCGTCGCCGAGTGCGTCGAGGCTGCGGATGACACCGTGTCGATGAACGAAACGACCGGTAAACAGAGAGGCGACCGAGGGCTTGGTCCACGAGGCTTGGGCGACCGTTCTCTCGAAGACCACTCCCTGCCGCGCCAGGGCGTCGATATTCGGGCTCGTCGGCCGCTCGTAGCCGTAGACTCCGAGGTGATCCGCGCGCAAGGTGTCAACGAGGATCAGCATCAAGTTGGGCTTTCCGCCCGAAACTCTTGCCGCTTCGTCCGAACCGGAAACCGAGGTCGAAACACTGGGGAAGTTGGCGACCGCCGCGAACAACGAGATGGCGAGCGCGATCGCGCGCGGCGCGCCGGCTGCGAACCAACCCAGCAGTGCGGCCACGGCGGTTACGCCTACGCTGCCGACGATGGACGTCAGGCTGCCGGCCGCGGGCAGTAGCTCGAAATTGGCCCACGGCAACAACAAGACGATCGCGAAGAGCGCCGCCGCCATGCGGATCGGTCGTCTCGAGACGACCGAGGAGAACGCCCAGAAGATTCCGCCGAAGGCAGCGTACACGACCACCAGCGTGATCCTGAGACCGAGCGCCGGCATGGCGATTCCCGACAACCGCAGTCGGGCGACTTCGGTCGCCTCACCCAGGAGGCCGCATATGATCGCAAACAGAAGAATGGCTAACATGGGGTGTATCGAAACCTGGGGTGGGTAAACGCGCAGTGCGCACGGCCGGCGCGTGCGGCGTGGCCGCAGCGCGCCCGAGGGCGGGCTCGCATAGATGCGACCCGAGGCCCACTCGTCCGCCGCGCTCGCGGCTTGCGCCACCCAGCTCGCGGATGCGGACCGAAGCCGCCGTTACGCGACCGCAATGCGGCCGCGTCGACTTACTCGGAGTCCTTGACCGTGCCCAGAACCGGGATCCCGAGGTAACGCTCGACTTCACGCTCAAAGCGCAGCGTTCGGTTGACGTACTCCAGTCCGAACACGCCTCCCAAGCTGACAGCGAGCGCGGAGATCAACGCCAGCATCAGCGGTGCGCCCTTGCTATCGATCCGCTTGAGCGGCTTTCCCGGCCGCTCGACGACATGGACGTTCACCAGACGCGCCTGGTCCATCGCATCCTGGATCTGCGCTTCCTGCGCACGCCGCGAGTAGAGCTCTGCCGCCTCTCGCAGTCGCATCACCTCTCGGTCGCGACGCTCGTACTCGACACCGTCCTGCTTCAAACCGACCAGGCGCCGCCGACCCAGGTCGAGCTCCTCTTCGAGCAGTAGCTTCTGGGCTCGGTCTTCGCGCAGCTTGGCCTCGATGTCCATCAAGCGCGACAGCCGCGCCTCGTACACCGGGTTGGCGGTGAACACTTCCATCGTAACTTCTGTCGGCTCGCTCGTGTTCGCCTCATCCAGTCGGTTCTGCAACTCGGCGATCTCCAGCGCATTGTCGCGCACGTAACGGTGAGTGTCGGTGTACTTGCGCAACAGAGCCAGGCGATCGATCTCGCGTTCGACCAAGTGCGCCCGCATCTGACGGATCACCGGGCTCACCTCGACCTGCTGGCTGCGCTTGATCACCGAAGGCTGGGCCGCCAATTGCTCGCGGATCGCCTGCAGCTTCGCCTCCGAGGAGACGATCGCGGCGTTGCGCGCCCGCAATTGATCTTTGATCTCGTGAAATCCCTCGATCGTCGCCGTCAGCTCAGCACCCGGCGCGACGACACCGTTGCGGTACGCAAAGTCGCTCAGGTCGTTTTCCGCTTCGCGCAGCTTTCGCTCCGCCTCGCGCGCCTGGTCGGTGTAGAATTGAGCCAGCTCGCCTTTGGCGCCGTGCACCTCGGCCGTATAGGCGAGGTATTCGTCGACTACGCGGTCGACGATCATCGTCGCTTGGTTTTCGTCGCCCGACTCGAAACGCACCTCGATGACGTTCGAGTTACGAATCGGCGTAACTTTCAATCGACTCGAGATCCTCTGGGCGCGACGGTTGATGTCGAAGTCGGCGGTAGCGGCATTGGCGATACCGACGATGTCGCCACCGGCACGCGCCACTTCGAGCTGCGTCGCCACGCGCCTCATGAGGTCGAAGCTGCGCAGCACGTGCACCTCGGAGTTGACGACCGACTCGTTGAGCTTGACCAGC
>JANQHZ010000459.1 GCA_028282445.1 Candidatus Binatia bacterium
TCGCTCAGTGAAGGCTCGGGTTACGTTTTCGTCGGCACCGATGGAACCCCAAGGCCTCTAACCCATTTCCCACCTGGCTACTCCGCGGCAATGGCGCCGTTGATCGCCTTGGGGTTGCGCCCATTGCTAGCCGCTACGGTGCTCTCGATTGCTCTACTCGTAGGAAACATCACTCTGATCGCGTATGCGGCGTATCACTACACGGCATCCGGAGTTACTGCAGCTCTCGTGGCGGCTTTCGTCGCATTCTCGCCGCAACTCTTGTTCATCCACACAGTCGCCTGGTCGGAACAACAGTTTGTATTTCTGGTCCTCGCTTCGCTCGTCACCCTCAGTGCCTACCTCGAGGAGCGCGGACGCCGATTGTTGGTGGCGTCGGCCGCAGCAGCGGCCCTCGCTTGCCTATGTCGCATCGTCGGTGTCGGGTTGGTGGGTACCGGTCTTGTTTGTATCGCGATTCTCGGACCAGGAGGCATTCGTACACGCTGGCGAGATGCCGGCTTGTTCGGGATGCTCGCCTTGGCTCCACCGCTCGCATGGACCGGCCGCAACAAGCTGGTTGTCGGCGAAGTCACCAGCCGAGCGGTCAATCCGGCGACCTTGTCTAGCGAGCATCTCGAGGCTCTCTTGAATACCGTCTCGTCCTGGTGGATCCCGGGAAGCGATCGCATCGAAGTATTCGCCGGACAGGATCTGCTGACCCACGCGGCGACCACTATCCTCTTTGCCATGTTCGCGCTCGCGATCGTCCGCTTCGTTCTGCCGCAACTCAACGGCCGGCGTGCGATCGCCAAGACTCCCATCGCCTTCCTCGTCTTCGCGGCGATGCATGTCGGGGTGGTGCTCTGCGCCATTGCTTTGTGGGACCGAGCGATTACGCTTGATAGCCGGGTTCTGGTGCCGGCTTTCGTCGGCATGGTGGTCGCTTCGGCCTGGGTACTCCAACAAACCGCCGCCCACGGTTCGGCACGCTCTTGGCGCGCCGGGTGCATCCTTCTGGTCGGCGGTGTTCTTGTCGCAAACACCATCTCTGGACTCGTGGTCGCCGAGTACTTCCATCGCAACGGACGAGGATTCAGTTCTCCGCAGTGGCACTACCCGTCGATCGCGCGAGAGCTGGCCCTACTCGACCCGTCCACGCTCGTGCTCACCAATCACATGGTCGCGGTCAACTTCCTATGGGGCCTCCCGGCCGCCCAGGCTACGCCGCACGAAGCGCGGCAGGCGGTGCGCGATCGACGCGAGGCCATTCTCCTCTACTTCGATCTGCCACGCGCTTTCCCACCCCGGCAGGCTGCGGCCGTTCGAATGGAATCATCCTCGCCCGAGCGCCGCGAGAACCTGGTCGAGAGAGTCGGCGCGACGCTGATTCTCAACGAGCGCAACGCGTGGATGTACCGGGTCGCCCCGCGCGGAGAAAACGGTTCCGCGTCTTAGTCTGGCCACCTCGTGTCTTGTGGGAAACTTGCGCAACGTCGAGCTTGCTTAGGAGAGGTGGGCGGCGCGTGGGCGAGCGAGGGGAGGGGAAGCGAGCAGGCCCGATAAGCCGAGCGGAGCACCGGCCGACACGCTGACCGATACGCCGACCACCGGCTGCGGGAGTATTCTGTGGGTAGTGGGTCAGTTTGATCTTGGAGCACGATCCCGTCCCCCTGGCAGGGGCTGTCGATTTTCTCGTCATTGAATTGGTCGAGGCTAAGGCTGAGGCGAAGGCGAGGCTGAGGGTGGTGGTCGCGCGCAGCGCAACGTCTATGGCTAATTTTTCGACACCCCATCAAAGGGGGGCAACGTAGTGACGAAGAAATCGACACCCCCTGACAGGGGACGGCGTGTTGGCTTACGAG
>JANQHZ010000466.1 GCA_028282445.1 Candidatus Binatia bacterium
ACGCAGCTCAACGCGGACTCAAAACAATCACCGGAATCTTCCGCTCGGTACGCGACTGGTAATCCGTGTACGTGCCCTGATTGACCTCATCCGCGACCGCCCAAATCCGCTCGCGCTCTTTCCCTTTGGCCTCTCTGGCCCGCACAGGGAATCGCTCCCGTCCAACTTGGATTTCGACGTTGGGGTTCGCCTTGAGGTTGTGGAACCAACCCGGATTGCGAGGCGAGCCGCCCTTGGACGCGACAACGGCGTAGTTCTCTCCGTCGCGCACGTAGAGCAGGGCGGCGGTGCGAGGTTGACCGGTGCGACGTCCCACCGTACGCAGCAGCAACATCGGGCGGCCGCCTAGAGTTGCGCCGATGAGTCCGTCGCTCTGTTCGTAGAGCCACTGATGGACGGCGAGGATCGGGCCGATGGCGATTTCGAAGATGCTGTTCATCCGGTGGGGAGGCTAAGCGCCATCGCGGTCGCGATCACAAGTACTGGGCGTAACTTCTCATTCCTCTCCCTACCTCCCCTGAGTCAGTGTCGTGGAGCAAGATCACAGCGGTGGCCTTCCGGTCAATGGCACAAGAGTCCCGCGGGATTTCCGATCGGGCCGCCTCCAACTGTTCGTTGAAGAAGTAGGCCGGGCTGTTCAGCACGAGCTCTCCGGGCTCGAGTGTGCACTCCCGTCGAATATTCCAGCGGCGGGCGCCGTCGATGGGTCGATGGCAGAGGCAACCGATGATTGTCGCGTCCTCGCGCGGCAGACAGCACGTCTGATGGAGACGGTACTCACGGAGGTCCGACCATGCGGAACTACGTCCGAAGAGCGTGCTCGAGCGGGCCAGGGCGCGTCCACCTATCGACCGTCGTCGCGAGCTTGGCCTTCTTGGGTTGCTCCGATGGCGGTAGCGACCTCGGGGCCGAAGCGCTCGTCGAGTGCTCATGTCGATCGGAGGTGGTCGACGAAAGCGTGTGTATCGTCGATGGCCAGGCCGGCTGTGAGATATCCGAAGCGACGGGACGCTATATCGTTCGAGCATCCCGGGTCGTTGTCAGCGGCGGTGCGGCCGACTTCGACATCGGCGAGAGCTCGCAAATCACACTAACGGGAGGCGAGGCGACTCAGCTCTCCGCCGGTGACTCCTCGGTGATCGTCGACGACGGCACTCTCGTGGACGGGACACTCGGCGACGGCGTCGAGCTCTCGGTTGCCGGCGGTGTCGTCGGAGCTCTCGACATCAGGGGCAGCCGAGCCTCGGTCGTGGGCGGGACGGTCTACGAGATCACCTCGGCCTCGGCCGGGGACGTGTTCGTGTACGACGGAATGGTTGCGGCGATTGATCTACAGTCCACCGCGTCGGTTGCGATCGACGGTGGTCGTGTGGCAACCCTCGATCTGCGCGGTCAGTCCAGCGGTGAAATCACTGGCGGCTTGGTCAACGTCGCCCAGGCGACCGACGGATCCCGCATGACCATCACCGGTGGCGTTGTCGAGGACCTCGTCGTCTTTCGCCGTGGCGACGTCGTCATCACTGGAGGAGACGTTGAAACGATCGTCGTCGGCGAATCCGCGACGGTCGTCGTCAGCGGCGGAGCGATCGGGGACATATTCACCGACCGTGATCGAGCCGAGTCGTTGCGGGCTCGCATCAAGTTGATCGGCCTCGAGTTCGACCGACCATTCGGTGCCGTCGACGCCACCGGCTCGTTACAGCTGACCGGTGTGCTAGCCGACGGCGAAGAGCTCGACCTACTGGTCGTTCTGAACGAAGGCAGCGTCCTGGAGCTTTGTGATGCCGCTTCCGCTGTTCCGGACGAGCCGCTCGACCGTTGAACGGCGGTCGACCCGCGGCTTGTATTGGCCCGGGAAGGGCGCAACCATCGTTTCTCGACAGGTTCTCGGCGGCGAAGGAGACGACGAATGAGCTATTTGCGGAGCGCGGAATTAACCCTGGCGATCGCAGTCTCGATCGTCTCGATCGGAGCCGGTCTCGCGGTGGCGGATAGTCTCCGCTGCGGCAACCGAGTGGTGTCCGTGGGTGACAGTCGGAACCGCGTGCGGACTCTATGCGGCGAACCGGACGACGTGGTTCGTCGGACCGACACCCGCAGTCTCATCCGAAAGGTACCGGACCCAGGTTGCCTGACCGGAGCCGGGCAGCAGCCCTGCACAGCCGTAGAGACCTACACCCGCGACATCCCCATCGAACAATGGACCTACAACCCAGGCGCCGGCCGCTTGCTCAAGCACCTGTTCTTCGAGGAGGGCGCCCTACAGCGAGTCGAAACAGGCACACACGGCGCCGACTAAGAAGGCCGAGCCCCCATTTGGCCGGCGGGCAGAGCCCGCCTTTGGCCGAACCGCCACAGGCGGTTCTTGGGACGAGAGTTCCTTCGCCAAAGCGAAGGAACTCTCTTTAGGCTCGACTCGCCCACCAGCAATCACTTGCATGCACCCAGCATCGTGCTTACTCTCAGCAACAACACAATTCCCGGCCAGTACAAGGCGAGTCGGGGGCGACATGGTTTCGACGGAGGTTGTGAAGCATCGGTAGCGTGCAACTGGTTCCTGGGCGCCAGTCAAT
>JANQHZ010000522.1 GCA_028282445.1 Candidatus Binatia bacterium
GGATTGGCCATTTCGATCTCGTTGTAACCCAGTCCGTAGAATCGGGCGATATCGAGAAACGTGTCGCCCTCGTGGGCGACGTAGAAACGTCGACTGCCGACCACCGTCGCGATGTCCCGAAAGTTCCCCTCCAGTGTGTACGGGTAGGAGATGTCCACGGTCGCCTTGCGGTGAAAGTCGTCCTCGCTGTAGCGCAGGGACGGCGATTCGGGCTCCTCGATCGCCAGCAGAGGCGCGGCCAGCAGCGCCAAGCTCAAGCAGATTGTCTTCCAGCAAGCTGTCACAATGCGAAAAGTAGAGCATAGCGTGCGGCGCTCCGCCACTTCGCCTGGCCCGCTGGACCCCAGATCATGGATGCGCTGCGACGATCAAGCGCTCAGCGCACGCGCGACCCGCACTGCGTCGAGAGTCGCCGCGACATCGTGGGTGCGAACGATCGCCGCACCGCGGCTGACGGCAAGTGCGGTCGCAGCAAGGGAACCGGATAACCGCTCGCTGGCATCTTTGCGGCCGCTGAGGGCGCCGACGAAGGACTTACGGGAAACTCCCACCAGCAGAGGATGATCGAAACGGCATAGCGCGTCGAGATGCCGCAACACCTGCGTGCTGAACTCGACCGCCGGCCAGCGACTACCGGTATAGAAGCCGATGCCCGGGTCGATCACGATTCGATCCCGCGCCACGCCGGCGGCGTCGGCCCGGTCGATCGCAGCCGCCAGATCGTCCATCACCATCGCAATCGGGCTTTGTTGCGATGCTGCGCTGGCGCTTCCAGGTGCCGCCATCAGCACCACCGCCGCCGCGTCGGCTGCGACCTCGCCCATTCCGTCGGCGCGCAACCCGCCGACGTCGTTGACGATCGAGGCTCCCGCCGCCAGCGCCGCGCGGGCCACTCGCGGCCGCGAAGTATCGGCGGAAATCGGGATCGCCACCGCGCCCACCACCGCATCGACGGCGTCCGCCATGCGACGAAGCTCCTCGTGCTCGTCGACCTGGGTGTCGAGGTAGGGTGCCGTCGACATGGCGCCGATGTCGATGAAGTCCGCACCTTCGTCGGCGTAGCACCGGGCGCAATCGCGCATCGCCGCGCCATGCTGCCGCACCGAGCCACCGTAGAAGGACTCCGGGCTCACGTTGAGCACCGCCATGATGCGCACCGGAGCATCGCCGCCGACCTGGATGCCAGCAATCGTGCGCGACGTCCTCACTACGGCCATGCGGCGAGACAAGTCCGCCAGGCTCCCTCTGTCAACCGCGCCTCGGGAGCCGGCCTAGAGACGCTCAGCGCGGCTGGCGCGGGATACAGAAACCGACCGCGAGACCTGGGTCGTCATTGTCGAGGAGGACGCGTCCCCCGTGCAGGGCTACGACTCGCCGCAGTATCTCGACCTCGCCGGTCGGCAACGCCTCGCCCGCGCGCAGTTCGACGCGCGCCAGATCGTCATCGGCCACGACCTGGACCCGCAACGTGAGCGGCGACTGCAACCCGCCGCCGAGCTTGCGCAGCACTGCCCGCATCGCCATGCCGAGCATGTCCGGATCGGCCAACATCGGCAGACCGTGCGGCGGAACCAGGCAGATCAACTCGACACCACGCTGTAACCCCGGCCGGACATCGGCGGCGGCGCGTTCGATGACTTCGGCCAGGTCGGTTGGCCGCAGCGACATGTCGAGGGAGTCGGCCCGCAAGTCCGACAACGCAGCGAACTCTTCGAGCACCGCGAGAGCACGGTGGGCGTTCACCACCAGACGTTCGGTGAACCGCGCACGCTCTTCGCGTTGCGCACCGTCGAGAGATTCAGCGAAAGCGACGATCACCGAGAGTGGCCCACGCAAGTCGTGAACGAGCTCGTCGAGCGTGTCCTCGTCGACAGCGCCAGCGCTGCCGACTTGGATCACTGGCGGAGCCTTGTGCGCGAACATTCGAGATCGACCTCTCCAATCGACCCACTACCCGAGCAAATCATATGCCAGCACCGTCAGGCATCACGGGGTAGAGCGCACGATCCAAATGCGCGTCGCCAGCGACGGTGGGGGCACGCGGATGGACGGATCGCGCGCAAAGCCGGACATCGATCGCACCGTTCGCTCATCGATTCTTCCAATGCCCGTATCGATCCGGTAGCGTCTCGCGCCATGGAGCGGGTGTTGATCACGGGCATCACGGGCGGTCAGGGGCAGCTGATCGCACAGCATCTGCTGGCCTCCGGGCGGGGAGAATACCGGGTCTACGGCGTCGACCGAAAACCGTGGCCCGGGAGACCGCGCGAGATTCGAATGACGGTCGCGGATGTGGGCACTCGCAAGTTCGAAGATGTCGTGCGCCGGGTGAAGCCCGACTGCGTCGTTCACCTCGCTTCGGTTCGACACTTCCGCGTCCACCCCGCGGTGCGCCACGAGGTCAACGTCGTCGGTACGAAATCTCTGATCGATTTCGCGGTCGAGCACGGCGTCGGCCAGATCATCGTCAACTCGAGCTCGTATGTGTACGGCGCGCTGCCCGACAACCCCTACTACATGGACGAATCGTTCCCACTCAGCGTCAGCCGGACATACCCCGACGTACGCGATCTCGCCGAGATGGACATGGTCGCGACCGCCGCGCTTTGGCAGCACCCGGAGGTCGCCATCGCAGTGATTCGGCCGGTCAATGTCCTGGGCGCCCGCGTCAACAGCGCGATCGGAAAATATCTCAGACGGGAGTACGTACCGACCGTCATCGGCTTCAATCCGATGCTGCAGTTCATCCACGAAGACGACCTCGCTCGTGCCTTCGCCACAGCAATTCGCAGTCGAGCCCGCGGCGTCTTCAATGTCGCGGGAGCCGGCGCCCTGCCCTTGCACGCCGCCATTCCTCGCATTGGCGGAACAGCCCTACCGGTTCCCGAGATCGTTCTTCGCACGATGGTACGGACGATGTTCCAGTGGGGCCTCTACCCATTCCCGCCAGGCGCAATCGACTTCGCAAAGTACCAATGCACGCTCGACGACAGCCGCTTCCGTGAAACGACTGGTTTCGAGCCGGAGCACTCGCTAGCCGAGACCTTCGACGACGCACACCTCTGAGCTCGCAAGCATCGGACCGATGGCAAACTCGAAAAGAAAAAGCTCCAAGCCGACGACAACGCGACCTCCACAGACGAGCGCGGGCGACGGATTGACGTCGTTCATTGAGGGACTGCGTCCCGAGTTCCTGCAGCAGATCGAGGAGGATGTCGCCGACCGACTCGCGCGCATTCCGACCAAGCTCAACGAGTTCGGCTACGACCCATGGGGACTCGATATCCGCTCCGTCCAATCGGCCATGGTCGCCGCGACCGTACTCTACCGCTATTACTTCCGGGTCGAGGTCAGCGGCATCGACAACATCCCGGACGGCCGGGTCCTGTTGATCGCCAATCACGCCGGTCAGATCGCGATCGACGCGGCGATGATCGGCGCCGCCCTCGTGCTCGAGGCCGAGCCCCCGAGGATCATCCGGGGCATGGGCGAATACTGGCTACCGACCCTGCCATTCGTCAACGAGGCGATGGTACGGACCGGTTCGGTGGTGGGGACCCCCAAGAACTGCCGCGACCTCCTCGGCGAGGGTGAGGCGGTGATCGCCTTCCCGGAGGGAGTACGCGGGATGAACAAGCTTTTCTCCGAGAGATACAAGCTGCAACGTTTCGGCTACGGCTTCATGAGACTGGCGCTGGCTACCGACACGCCGATCGTCCCGGTGGCGGTCGTCGGCTCGGAAGAGCAGGCTCCCGGCGTCGCCAACCTCAAGACGGTCGCCCGCTTGCTCGGAATGCCGGCGTTCCCGATCACGCCCACGTTCCCCCTCCTCGGGCCGTTCGGACTGCTCCCGCTCCCGGTCAAGTACCGCATACATTTCGCCAAGCCGATGCGATTTCGCGGCGATCCCGACGACGAAGACGCTCAGGTGAAACGAAAGGTCGCCAAGGTCAAGGGACGAATCCAGAAGATGTTGGACAAGGGCGTGGCGGAGAGGCAGTCCATCTTCTTCTAGGTGGTGTCGGTCCCCGATCCGCTCCCCGCGAGGCTCCAGGTTTCCCCGTGATCGATCTGGTCGAGAAGACCGCTCTCGTCACCGGCGCAAGCCGTGGCATCGGACGAGCCACCGCTCTCGCATTGAGCGCTCGCGGCATGCGTGTCCATGCCCTGGCGCGCGACCGGCGAGCGCTCGAAGACCTCAGCCGCGAGGGGCGCGAGACCCCCGGTTCCATCTCGGCACTGCCATGCGATCTCACCGATGCCGAGGAAATCGCCAGCGCCCTCGGCGCGCTGCCGGTCGCGCACGTCGTCGTGAACGCCGCCGGCTGGGCGCCGCCGCGCACCGACGTCGAGCACAGCCGCGCTGAGGATTGGCAACGCACCCTGCAAGTCTGCCTTCACGCGCCGATGTCAATCGTGCACCAACTCCTGCCCGGGATGCTGTCGGCGGGCGAAGGTGGCACCATCGTCCAGGTTCTTTCCGCCGCCGCCCGGCGCGGTCGCGCCGGCGAGGCGGCGTACGCCGCGGCCAAGGCCGGGCTACGCGCCTTCACGCAATCATTGCGCGACGAGCTCCGCAACACGGACGTCAAGGTCGCCGCGATCCTACCCGGCTACGTCGACACCGACCTGATCCCGCCCAATCGCAAGGTCGACCGCAATCGCTTCTTGCAGCCCGAAGACGTCGCGACGGCAGTCCTGTACTGCCTCGACACGCCGCGCCGCGCCTGCCCGGAAGAGGTCGTCATCGAGCCGCAGCGAGACCCGTTCGCGCGCCGGCGCTAGCGGCCCCCTCGCACTTGCGCCCTCCCCCCTGCATGGTGTCGGAATGGGACTTCGCGGCAAAGTAGCGTTGGTCACAGGCGGCGCACACCGACTCGGACGGGCGGTCGTGCTCGAGCTCGCTGCGCGCGGCAGCCATGTCGCTCTCAACTACAACCGGTCGGAGGACGACGCGATCGACACCGAACGCTGTGCTGCCGCGTTCGGTGTCCGATCCCTCCGCGTTCAGGGCGACGCCGGCGACCCGAGCGCCGCCGCTCGCATGAACGAGGTCGTCGAAGAAACTCTCGGACCGATCGACTACCTGGTGTCGTGTGCCGGCGTATTCCGCCGCACACCGGTCGAAACGGTCGTCGAAGCCGATTGGCGCGACATGATGCACGGCAACTTCGAGACCTTCCGCGCCGCGGCCGCCGCCGTCGCTCCTGGAATGAAGCGACGAGGAAGCGGTGCCATCGTCGCCTTCGGAGACGTCGCCGCGGTTCGGCCGTGGAGCGAATACCTGCCCTATTGTGTGTCCAAGAGCTGCGTCCTCGCCCATGCCCGCGAGTTGGCACGAGCACTCGCCCCGCAGGTCCGCGTCAACGCCGTCCTTCCGGGCCCCGTGCTATTTCCCCCGGACTACCCGGCCGAATCGAGCGAGAGCGAGATCCGACGCACTCTACTCAAGCGCCGCGGTCACGGCGAGGACATCGCGCGCGCGGTCGCCTATCTGCTCGACAACGACTACGTGACGGGGGCTGAATTGCCGGTCGATGGAGGGCGCCTGCTCGTATGAGTGACCTCTTCCGTCCCAACTGGAGTGCACTTCCCGAAACGTACTGGACGGAGATCTTTGGCGACGACCGACCGGTTGCCGTCGAGATCGGTCCGGGCCTGGGGGAGTTCCTCGAGTTCGTCGCAAAGCACCAGCCCGATTGGAATTTCTTTGCGGTAGAACGCTCGCGCGCCCGCGCCGCCACGGTTCGCCGGCGAATCGACGCGGCGCGATTGACGAACGCCCGAGTCCTGTCCGCGCCCGCCGAGTGTGTGCTGGCGATCCTCCGCGACTCGTCGGTCGACCGTTTCTATATCCAGTTTCCCGATCCCTGGTGGAAGCGCCGCCACAAACGGCGCCGTCTGATGACACCGCAGCTCGCCACCCAGCTGTGCCGAGTCCTCCGTCCGGGTGGCGCGATCGAATTCATCACCGACGTCGAGGAGTACTACGACGTCGGCCGCGCGGCGCTCCGTTCCGAAAGACGTCTCATAGAGATCTCCACCGATCCGGAGCTGCAAACCGCGACCTCCTTCGCTCGCAAGGCGATCAAGCGCGGGTGGAAGCTCCACGCCGCGACCTATCGAAAGCTCGCGGTCGACTGAGAGCGCGGCCCCTAGCCGGCGCCGGGCAGATTGCCGATGGCAGCGTATCTCGCCGCCGCTCGGCCGATCCCCCACTCTTGCCGACCTCCCGTCGCCTCGACCACGGCGCCGACCCCGCTTCGCCAGTCGGTCTCCACCGGACACCGTTCCTCGCCATCCACATCTAGATCGAAGATTTGGTGGCTCGAGCCCCGCAGCAATAGCTTGCGGCTGCGGGAAATGGCGGCGAACTGATCGCTGCGGTACAGCGGCAACGGGTTCCGCGCATGCGGGTAGTGGTAGTGCTGCGCATAGGCGACTGGATTTCGAGCTCGAAAATCGGCGTCGAGGATCGTCCCCGAGGAGCTGCCGCCCACCATTCCCAACACCGTATCGAAGAGGTGCCGTGTCGAGACCACGTC
>JANQHZ010000603.1 GCA_028282445.1 Candidatus Binatia bacterium
ATCAGCACTTGGCGCAGGCGCACCGAGTCGCCGACTAAGTGGCGCGGCAGGTCGTGCTCGGGCTCCTGGTCTACGTCGGCGCCGAGCGCGACGTTTGGAAGGGTTTTTCCTTGTTTCTCTCGATGGGTCTCGGGATGGGTCTCCCTTATGTCTTCCTGGCGACCGCCGCAGGCTCGTTGGACAAGCTGCCGCGCTCGGGCGAATGGCTCTCCTGGATGAACCGCCTGTTCGGTGTGCTCCTTCTCGGCATGGCGGTCTACTTCGTAGCGCCGCTTCTCGGACACGAGATCATGCGACTCTTCTGGCCGGTGTTCGTCGCAGCAGGTGCCATCTACCTCGGATTCGTCGAGCCGTCCGGCCGAGCGCTCCGCGGCTTCACCCTCGGACGACGAGTCGCCGGGAGCGCGGCGCTCGTCGTCGCGGTTTGGCTGGGCCTGTCGTCCACGCAAGCCAGCGAGGGGATTCGCTGGCAGCCGCTCGCGTCCTCGTCGCTCGACTACGCCGTGTCGTCGAGACGGCCCGCCGTGGTCGAGTTCGCAGCCGAGTGGTGTCTGCCCTGCGTGGAGATGCAGCACTCGACTTTCGCCGATCCCGACGTGCTTCGCGACGCAGCTCGCTTCTCCATGCTGCAAGCCGACGTCACCGAGTCGAGTGAGGAGAACGAGCTCTTGCTCGAGCAGTTCGGCGTTCTCGGGGTGCCAACCATCATCTTCTTCGACAGTACGGGCAAGGAGATTGATCGGGCCGTCGGCTTCGTGGATGCGGAAGAGTTCAGACGCCTCATGCTCCAGGCTGAAGGCGGATCGGCATGATCATCGACGCAGCTGCCCGCAGCGAAGGGCGAGGAGAATCGAAGACATGACAGAGAAACGCGGAACGGTACTGGGTCTTGCGGCCCTCGGAGTCGCCATGGCGGTTTCGGTCGCTTGGTTCGCGGTGAACCGCCAAGTCGGAATCCCGGACGACCGAACCCTATTCGTCGTCGGCTTCCTGGTGGCCTTGACCCTCGGCGTCGCCGCATTCGTACGCGGCACCAAGTGGTACGGTGGCATGGCAGCCGTGCTGGCCATCCTGATCGGGATCTTCCTGCCGTTCACGATGTCCATCAGTCGACAAGACGTTGGTGCGAGCGCCATTCGAGTGGGCGATGCGATTCCGCGTTTCACGGCAGTCGACGAGTTCGGTAAGCGCTTCGACTCCGAGAGCCTCCAGGGGCACCTCGTCCTGATCAAGTTCTTCCGGGCACACTGGTGACCCTACTGTGTCGCCGAGTTGCGGCGATGGGAGAATGAGCTTCGGCCCGAGCTCGACAAGCGCGAGATTCGGGTGGTTACGGTTAGCACCGACTCGGTGGAAGAGCTGCAGAACGGACGCGACGCGCACGGCTTGCAGGCGACCATGCTGTCGGACTTCGATCTGAAGGTCACCGATGCGTTCGGGCTACGCAATACCCTTTTTCACTCGGCTCCACCGGGAGACGAGCAAGAGGCCCTCCCGGTGCCCGCCACGCTACTCGTCGACCGCAACGGGAAGGTATTTTGGGTGGACCTCGCCGAGAACTACCAGAAGCGCTCCAGCACCGATCTGGTTCTTGCTGCGGTTCAAAAGCACCTCGACTAGGCCGAGAAGGATTAGCAATGACGGAAGGACAGTCTGCCAGCCGTTGGAGGAGGGAAATGTGGACAGGATTCTGAAGGGTTTGGTCGGACTGCTCGGCGTACTCATGTTACTTGCCTGGTTGCGGGTCACCTTCACCCCGATGGCCGTGCTCGAAAACTTCGGCCTCCAGGCGGTTGGTCCGATGGCGTTGGGGGCCATCCGCTCCTTCGCCGGGGGATACACGTTCACCGTCGTCGTCTTCTGCTTTCTCGCGATCTTCAAGTCCGAGAAGCAATGGCTGCTGGTACCGGTGTGTCTGTACGCCGGCTCGGCGATCAATCGGTCGATCGGACTGCTCGTTGACGGATTCAATCCAGGCATGGTCGGCCCCATCGTCGTGGAGCTCGTCTTCATCACGATTCTAACAGCGGCCTATCGGACGCTGCCGTCGGATTGAGCAGGATGAAATTTGAGTCGCGCGGCCGGAGGGCAATCCCATGAAGACAAGAATCCCCATTTGGCTGTGGGTGGTCATCGCTCTCGAGACCCTGCCCATGTTCTTCGGGCCCTATATGGCACTCACCAGGCCAGCCTTCATAGGCGGGCCGGAGGCGGAGACCGTCACTTATGCGGCCTACCTTTACAGCGCGAGAAACCTCGCTGTGGGCTTCGCCTTTCTCGTCGCATCGTATCTACGCAGCGCGCCGATGCTCTTGATTCTGATTGTCGTTCGGCTCTTTACCGACGTGATCGACCTGCCGACTCTCTTGACGTTTGGGCTCGCAAGGAGTCCGGGACGCCTGATCGGGATTTTCGTCTTCCTCTATTACATCCCCGCTCTCTTTGCGCTGCGATACCTATGGGGCCGGGTGAAGGATGAGACGACGTGAGGAGCGAATCCACAACTCTAACGGCGACCGGTATACAGATCAGAGGAGCCGCCGAGTAGGTAGAGTCCAGGAGAGATGTAGGTGCAGGGAAAGTCTGTTTCCAGGAGCGCGACTCTCGCCAACTCGATGCTGCTCGTCGCGTCCATGATCGTTCCCGGATGCGGCGAAGATGACGGCGGCGGCACCGCGGAACTCGTTGCCGAGCTCGAGGCAGCCGGCCTGGGCAAGTATCTAGCGCGTCCAGTGCCGGCGCCCACCGGTCTTGAAGATGGCGCGACTCAAACCGGCCCCGGCGATCCTGTTGGTATGCGCCGCCGTTATGCGTACACTCGCGATCTTGGCCGGTCATGCGCCCTTCGCGCCGCAGTTCATCTTGCCCGAGGTGGTGATGCCTGTATTGCTCGTCGCGTCAGCGCGGGGACACGCTGACGAGGCCGGCGAGACACCATAGGTAGGGAGACCATGAAGAGCGTTCTGATTACGGGAGCTTCGACGGGCATCGGGCGCGAAACCTCGTTGCACCTCGACCGGCTGGGCTGGCGGGTGTTCGCCGGCGTGCGTAAGGAGGCCGATGGCGAGGCCCTGCGAAAAGACGCCTCGCCCGAGCTACACGCCTTGATGCTCGATGTCACCGATCCGAAATCGATCCACGCCGCGATGGAACGGGTCGGCGAGGGCGTGGCCGATTCCGGGCTCGACGCGTTGATCAACAACGCCGGCATCACGGTGAACGGCCCAATGGAGTTCATTTCGATGGACGAGTTGCGCGAGCAGTTCGAGGTGAACTTCTTCGGCGTCGTTGCAACGACGCAGGCGGCGCTGCCGCTGATTCGCAAGGCGGAGCGCGGTCGAATTATTCACATCGGTTCGATCGGGGGGCGGCAGGCCGCACCGATGCTCGGGCCATACTCCGCAACCAAGTACGCGATCGAGGCGATCGGCGAGGCGCAGCGCCGCGAGCTGCAGGTCTGGGGTATCGACGTGATCGTGGTGGAGCCCGGCGCGATAGCCACCCCGATCTGGCAGAAGGGCCAAGAGGCTGCAGATGTCAAGATCAAGGGCAAGAGCGAACGCGAGATCGAGCTCTACGGCCCCGCATTCGATGCGCTCAGGGAGGGGGCGACGATGATGGAGCGCCGTGCGGTAGGTCCCGAGGTTGTCGCCAAGGTGGTCGAGGAGGCACTCTCGACGGCCAAGCCACGCCCCCGCTATTTGGTCGGGATGGACGCCAAGTTTCAGGCCCTGATGACGCGATTCTTGCCCGATCGGGTGCGCGACGCGTTGATCCTGCGTGTCATGAAATACCCGCGCCGTGCCTAGAGGGATTCGCGGTCCGAGCAACTCCAGGAGGATGACGTAGAGCACCGCGCTCAGCGCGCCTGGGCATAGGACTCGAGGTCTTGTCGGTAGCGGTCGAGCGCCGATCCCACGGTGTGAGCGAAAGCCGGCCGGTCGACCAGGTCGAGCAGGTGGCGCGCGGTTCGACCGTACGCGGCGAGCGAGTCGCTTACCGGCACCATCCCTTTCGCTGCGAGCGCTTCCCGACTGCGGCGCTCGAAGAGAAGCTGCGCCAGGTCGCACGCGAACGCCACGTCGGCGAGCGTCAGCTCACCGCCCGCGATGAAGGCGTCGTTGGACAGGGCGCGGTCGATACCGTCGAAAAAGAACTCGCTCGCACCGAGCATGCGCCGGTGCAGCGTCTCGGTCATTTCTCTCATACCGAGAAGGTAGACCTGCGCCTCGCGCGCGAACACCAGCGAAGCGTCGAGAAAGCTGTCGACGCGAGACGCTTCGTAGCCGTCACGGCCGTAGAGTGTGCAGTTCGGTCCGGCAGCACGCGCCACCGCTCGCAGGATGCTGTTCGACTCGAAGATGCCGATCTGACCGTCGGGGCTGAAGGCCGCGGGGACCGTGCCGAAGGGATGGCGCTCGAGGAAGGAGTCCGTCTTGAAGAGCGTACCGGAGAATCCGCGACGGCTCACTCGCGCCCACGGACTGTCCTCCGTTCGCTCCTCTTCGGCGAGAGGGCGTGCTTCGAAGTCCCAAAGCCAGTCGGAGAGGCGGTCGGGCGCAGCGCCCACCACCTCGACCTCGACGCCGGCCAGCTTGGCCGCGATTTGCGCCTTCCAAACCCGCGGGTTCGGTAGGTACGAGAAAATCCTGAGGACAGCATCAGCCAAGGGATTGCGTCCCTACCGCTTCACCGCGTCGATGATGACTTCGCAAACCTCGGTAGCGCGGCCCTCTTGAAGGAAGTGGCCTCCTCCCTTGATGGTGCGATGCGGCTGACCCTTGGCGCCGGGAATGCGCTCCATGAAGCCGATCTGTGCGCCGGCGGTGATCGGGTCATTGTCGGTAAAGCAGCACACAAAGGGCTTTTGCCACTTCTCAAGAGCCTCCCATGCGCGGCGGTTGGCAGCGACCGACGGATCGTCGGACAGCACCGGCACCTGGCTCGGCATCGCGCGCGGACCCATCTTGTACGATGGATCCGGGAATGGCGCGTCGTAGGCAGCGACCTCCTCGGCGGAGAGCGCTCGGCCGTCCAAGGTGCCCGCGACCAACATTGCCACCGGAACATCCTCGGTCTCCCAACACCATTTTTGCCAGTACGCAAAAGTCAATTCGGGTTTGCTTGGATCCGGTGAACCGATGGCCGCCATCATCTCGGCGAGCGAGGGAGTCGGAGCGTTGGCGCGAAAATCCCGATAGGTCCTCGAGCGCTCGTCCGGGGTAGCTTCCGGAACGGGAATACCAGTGTTGCCGATCACCACCCGTGCAAAGCGGTCGGGGTTCTCGGCAACAATGCGCAGGCCGATGAGGCCGCCCCAGTCCTGACCGAAGAAGGTTGCGTCACGTACGTCGTTCTCGATCGCCCACGACGTGAGCCAATCGACCTGCCGCTGGTAGGTGTAGTCCGCGCGCGCCGCCGGCTTGTCGGAGCGTCCGAAGCCTACCAGGTCGGGCGCCAGCACCCGTAGACCTGCGCCGGTCAGGATCGGGATCATGTGGCGGTAGAGGTAGCTCCAGGTCGGCTGGCCGTGCATGCACAGCACCACGGGAGCGTCGCGCGGTCCCTCGTCGACGTGATGGACGCGCAGAGTACCGCCATCTCCGTCTTCGACCTCGGTGTAGCGCGGCTGGAATGGGTAGCCGGGCAGATTGTCGAATCGTTCGTCTGGCGTCCGCATTATCTTCATGAAAACCTCCAGGCGATACTTCTCTCAGCCATCGTAAGTGGTCTCGGCAGAGTCGACCGCCGGCAAACCAGGCTCGCTGATCGACGGTATGGGCGCAACGTAATCGACATAGATTGGCGACGACCAGGCGCGTGGCTCGCCCTCGCTCAGACAATCGTCGTCGCGCGGCGCGCTCGAGCCACAAGGCTCTATGGCGGTGCACTCGCCGTCGGCATCGAACGTACAACCCAGCGGGTTCGATCCGTGGATGAGTGGGGATACCGCTTCGATCGCACGCGCGTAGTACACCGTGTCACGCCTTCCGGCCGGGAAATCGTCGTCGGTAAACTCGGCAATGCAGCCGGATCCGTCTGCCGGGCAGGGGAAGGTTCGCCACGGGTCTTGGACCAATCTGTCGAGGGGCTCGTCGGCGCGGTTCTGGGGGCGGATGCGAACGATCTCGATGCGTTCGAGCGGACGCCGCCGGTCGCCGGGATTGTAGCACTGGCCGACGCACAGGCTCTCGAGGCTCTCGACGCGCTCGGCGCCAAGTGCCTCGGCCGCGTCGGGCGGGCAGCCGGGCTTCTGCTCGAA
>JANQHZ010000959.1 GCA_028282445.1 Candidatus Binatia bacterium
TTGCACCTCTCCGAAGCTCCACTCGATCTCCGGCGACGCTACCGTGAGTTGCCGCCGGCATTACAGGGGGCCGGCTACGGTTTGGCGATGGTGCTGATGTTCCTGTTTTCCGCCTCGACCGGTCGCTTCATTTACTTTCAGTTTTGATCCCACCAAGAGACCGAGTCGTGAGAACCTTGTTCAAGATTTTCGCAGCTGCGCTGGCCGTCTTGGTGATGGCGCTCGCGGGCGTCGTCTACCTCTATGGCGATGATCCGGTCGCCGAGGGGCGCAAGCTCTACAGCAGCCGCCGCCTGCTGCAGCGCGCGATCCGGCGTCACAAGAAGGAGGCGCCCCTGATGATCTGGATGGGCGATTCGACTCTGATGCGGGGTCGATCGAAGGTGCCGCCGTATCCGCGGACGTTGACGGAACTTCTCAAGAAGTATCGATTCGTCGAAACACGGTTGTTTGCACAGCCGGCAGCCGATCCGTACCTGGAATACTGCGCGATAGGCAAGCTTCTCGAAACCAACCCCGATCTGATCGGAATCGTCGCGAACCCTAGGATCATGGCGATCACGGCGGGCACACGTGGCTTTCTGAGCCTGGCGTCCTATATTCCACTTTCAGAGTTCGGGCGGGCGATCTGGTTGCCCTGGCACCACCGGCAGGTGACGATTCCGAGGATTCTGCTTGCCAAGAGTCTCATTTTCCCCGAGATCGAAAGGGCCTTTCATTTGTACGAGGGCCTACGGCAGATGTTCCGTGACGAGCTTTACTCGACACCGCTCAAACTCGGTTTCTCGGATCGATTCGGGCGGCGCAGCTACATGTTCGCAAAGTACGCGCAACCGGTGCAGCGTCCGGTGATCGACATGCTCGCGGCGACCGTCGACATGGCGGTGCGTCGGGGTACGCGTGTGCTGGTGGTGATGACGCCGATTCCCATTGAGGTCTTGCGTGAGAACGACATGTACACGCCGCGCACCGTCGAGCAGGTCGAAGAGGTCGGACATGCTGTGGAAGGCGCCGGTGGGATATTTGTCGATCTACACGACGCGCTCGGACGCGACGGCTTTCGCGACACGGCTGGTCACTTCACGGAGGCGGGGGCGCGGCGGGTGGCTGAGTTGCTCGAGCCGACCGTACGGGCGCAGTTGGCCGAGTCCTGGCCGGGGTTCGAAGATTCACCTCGCGGACGCAGAAAGGTCCTACGGGAGCCGGTCGGTGAGCGGCCCTGAGCTGCCAGAAAGCTCGCCATCGATTGGTCGCGAGGCGCTCGCGGTCTTTCCGGTGTTCGCGGCCATTACCTACCTGACGTACTGGCCGGCCTTCAACGACGCGTGTTGTTCGGTTTTCGTTCCGACGCAACCGAGACTTACGTCCGACGTCAACCTCGTCCAGTGGATTCTGGCGACGATCGCGCGATCCTTGGCGGCCAATCCGTTTGAGTTGTTCCGGGGCGACATCTTCTTCCCGTTTCCGAATCCGATTACCGCTGCCGAGCATATGCTGGGACAGCAACTGTTCTTTGCGCCCTTGTTGTTGGTGTCGGGCAATCCGGTTTGGAGCCTGCAGTGGACGATCTTCTTGAACTCGGCCCTTTGTGGGGTCGGTATGTACCTGTTGCTGCGACATTGGCAGGTCGCGGTGCCGGCGGCGCTTCTGGCGGGGTTCGTTTATGCGATGTTTCCGAGCCGCTACTTCGGGATCCACGCGCCCAACGTATATGCCGCTCAGTATTTGCCGCTGGCGATCCTCTTTCTCGACCGGAGCGTCGATCGCGCGAGCCGTGCCGATGCGGTGTGTTTCGCGATCGTTCTCGCGCTGCAGATGCTCACTTCCTTCTATCTGGCCTACATCAGTGTGTGCGCGGTCGTCTGTTTCTCGATCGGCAAGGTGTTGGGCGAGGGCCGATTCGACTGGCGCGCCTGGCTAGGTGTAGCGCTTGCGGGGGTGATCGCGTCCGTACCGGTGCTCGTCATGGCACTACCGTACCTGGCCCAGGCTTCGGAAGGTGGTTTTCGCGACCATGCGAGCGGTCACCTCACGATGATGTCGAATTCGCCGTGGAAGAGCTTTCTCTACCCGACGATCGCGACGCGCTCCTGGGGTTGGCGGCAGTATGGCATGCCGAACTACCTGGGTATCCTCCCGGTTGGGCTTGCGCTCGTCGGCTGCGGAGCCTTGGTCGAGCGGAAGACACGCGGGGCTACGGTAGGCCTTTTGCTCGTGCTGGTCGTCACCTACCTCTTCTCCCTTGGGCCGACCCGCAGTGCGGATGCGTGGTTGCTGGGCCGTCCTTACGAGTGGGCGGAAGCATGGCTTCCCGGGTTTTCGATCATGCGCGTACCGAGTCGTTTCGCAGCCGGAGTCATGCTCGCGGTAGCCGCGCTGGCTGGCATGGGACTCGACCGACTGTTGGCGCGCGCCCCCTCATTCGTCCAATCACGTTTGGTGCGATTCACCGCGGCGGCGGTGCTCGGCTTGCTGGTCGCGCTCGAGTTCGGCCTCTTTCACTATCGATTGAGTCTGCGGCAGCCGCCATTGGGCGCGACGATCCCGCCAGTATATCAGGCTCTCGGTGAGCGGGAGCGCGGTCCGGTTCTGGAAGTCCCCGGGGGCGTGCTGGACGGTGCAAACGTACTCAAGGAGAGCGAGTACACGTACTTGAGCATCTTCCACCGGCAGCCGCTCTTGAATGGCTACTCCGGCTATCGCCCGCCGACATATACCCTGTTGATGAGCCTTGCTCGTGCGCTACCCGACGCACATGCCCTCGATCTGCTGCGCAGGCTCACTGGGCTGCGCTATGTGGTTCTGCACGAGGCGGCGCTGCCGCCGGTCGAGCGACAGCTCTGGCGGGAACATCCCGGCCTCGAACGGATCGGCACCTACGGTAAGGACGTGCTGTTCGAGCTGCCCGCGGGCGCCGCCGACCTGCGAAGCGCGCTCCTCGACAATGCCGGGGCGGGTACGACGGTGCTCGGTACGCGATTGGCATCGCTGCGGGACGAGGAACGTTTGGCTACGATCCGTCTCGACCCGCGGGATCCGCTCGCGGGCGCCGACGGCGCAAGACTACGTGCTCGGCAAGTTCGTCGCAGCGTTCGGGTCGAGGTGAGAAACGACTCGACCGTGATTTGGCCCG
>JANQHZ010000755.1 GCA_028282445.1 Candidatus Binatia bacterium
GTAGGCGAAGAGCCACTTGCCGAGCCAGTCGTTCAAGCGCGGCGACCGGGCGATCAGCTTGTGCTGAGCCTCGTGGGACAACACCAGGAAATGATACTGGAGAATCCCGATCACGAAGAAGGCGACCGGCCAGCTCGGCCACGGTCCTTGCACCGCGAGCCAGACAGCGCCGGCCAACAGAACGACTCGCACCCCTACTTCGACCGCGCAGCGGACGCCTTGGAGATCGCGGGTAAAGGATTGAATCTCGGGCTCGGGTGTAATCGCGTGAGACATGGGGATCGCGGAGGGATCTCTTGCCGCATCAAACGCTATCCCTTGGCAGCGCGGGAGTCGAGGGTCGTCCCGTGGCTGCCTCTGTGGTGCGGCCCTCTACCCGGGATCGAGCCGTTCGACTCGCACGCGTGCGTTGTAGTCGGGCACGCCGCCGAGGGTGTCGACCTCGCCGGCCTCGATCAAGACGTTGCCCTCCGGCCAGTGTACCTGCAGGTTGCCCGGTGCGATGGCGGCTGGATATACGCGACCGAGGTAGCGGCCGCGATCGTTGACCAACGCGACCCGGTCGCCGCCCCGCAAGTGCAGCGCCGACGCGTCGTCAGGATTCATCAGCACGGCGTCGCGGTCGGCTCCGGTGAGTGGGTCGATCTCGGCATAGACCATCGAGTTGAACTGTTTACCGCGGCGGGTGCTGAGCTCGAAGGTACCGTCTTGCGGCGGCGGACTCGGCAGCTCAACGGCGCGAAAATGGGCTTTTCCGTCGGGGGTGGGGAAGTCCCCGTCGGCGCATAGATGCGCGCCGCCGTACTGAAATGCATCGCCTCGTTCGGTGAGATTCTCGATGCCGCGGTAGAAGGGGATGACGCGGGCGATCTCTGCGCGGATCGACGATCCGGAGTCGCAGCCGAAACGCTCGAAGCCGTCGCCGCCGACGCGCTCGGCGAGAGCTCGCAACGTCACCCACTCCGCACGCGCTTCGCCGACCTGGCGGGGCAGCTCCGGACTGAATGCGACACGGCGCTCGGTGCTGGTCTGGGTGCCGCCGCCGTCCTGCTCGTAGCGCGTCTTCGCCGGTAGCAAGATGACTTCCTGGTTCGGCTCGATGAAGAGTTGATCGCTCAAGATGATGTCTTGGTGTACGCGCGTGGAGATCCGGCCCATCGCAGCCTCGACGTATCCAGGCTCGGGCAACGTGCGCAGGAAGTTGCCGCCGACGCAGTAGAGCAGGTCGAGCTCACCGCGCGCCGCCGCTTCGACCATTTCGGGCGCGGGGAGTCCGGGCTGACGCGGAACCTCGAAGCCGTACGTTTCGGACAAGGAGACCGCGTTTTCCGCGTCGACCGGCACACCGCCCGGAAAGACCGTGGAATAGGCACCCATCTCGGCGCCGCCCTGGACCCCGGAGTGTCCCCGGATCGGCATCAGCCCGCATCCTTCGCGTCCGACAAAGCCCTTGAGCAGCCCGAGGTTGAGGATCATCTGGACGGCGTCGCCCCCGAAACGGTGCTGGGTGATTCCCATGCTCCACACCAGGACTCCGGTCGCCGCATCGCGCATGAGCTCGGCCATCTCCCGCATGCTGCTGCGCTTGAGTCCGGCGCCGTTCTCCAGTTCTTCCCAGCCGAGGCTTGCGCAGGCTTCGCTCAGCGACTCGAAGTCGGCGCCGTGTTGGCGAACGAACGTCCGATCGTACCATCCCTCCTCGATGAGGATCTTGATCACGCCGAAGAGAAACGCGATGTCGCCGCCCTGAGCGACGGGGAACCAGTAGTCGGCGACATCGCTTCCGAACAGGGCGCTGCGTGTGTTCGAAGGAACCCAATAGCGTTCCATCCCGGGCTCGCGGAATGGATTGACCAGGACGACCTTTGCGCCGCGCTGCTTCGCCTCGATCAGGTACTTCATCGCCACCGGTTGATCGTTGGCTGGGTTGGCGCCGAAAAACACGATGGCGTCGCTCTTCCACCAATCCGTGTAGCTGCACGTGGTCGCGGCGACTCCCAGCGCGTGCTTCATCGCACCAGTCGATGGCGAATGGCAGAGCCGCGCGGCGTTGTCGACGTTGTTGGTGCCGAGGAAGCGCGCGACTTTCTGAGCCACGTAGTAGGTCTCGTTGGTGATCGCTCGTGAGGTCAGGAAGAAGGCAATCCGTTCGGGGGTCGTCGAGCGGATGCGAGCGGCCACTCGGTCGATTGCTTCTTCCCAGTCGATGCGGCGAAAGCCGGCGTCGCCGCGCTCGCGCACGAACGGGAATGGAATTCGCCCCAGCTGACGCAGGGCGCTGTTGTCGAGCCCGCGCAGTCGATCGACATTCTCGAGGATCTCCTCGTCGAAGGCCGGCATCGTGTTGAGTCGCAACAAGTTGAGCCGCGTCATACACAGATGGGTGCCGTCGATCGTCCAATCGCGCATGCCGGTCGTTCCGAGCGCGCAGCCGTCGCAAACCCCTTTGCTGAGGACCTGCCAGGCGTAGGGCAGGTTGTCGGCGTTCTCGATCAGCACCTTGCCCATGTCGCGGAAGTGGCGCGGCTTGGTCGAGGCCAATCCGAAGGGAATCCAATCCCGCCAGCTTCTTTGCTTTGCGAGCGCGTGCGACATCCTGGGCAACCTGATCCTTCGAGCGCGATGGAATCGCCCCCCGGGCGGGGACCTTCCGTCGAGCCGAGCCTAGCGCGGCCCCAGGGCGAAATGAAGGCGAAGCCAGTCGCAGCTGGGCGAAAAAAAAGGGGAGCGGCCAAGGCCGCTCCCCTTCGTCATTGGAACCGCTGGATCCGATCAGTCGGACAAACGGGTCAAGGTGCGCAACGTGAAGTAGTCGCGCGGGAAGTTGTGCTCGATGAAGAGCGAGCTGTAGCGTCCCGCCAGGCACGCACGGTTGGTCTTGTCGTTCACCCCGACCACCATGTTCGGCGACACCGCCTTGAACTTCTTGTCGGGCGTCTCCTCGAACTGGTACGCGCACATCGCGTTGTAGAAGTACTCTCCGGCCCGGTTGTGCACCAGCTTCCACCAGATCCGGTACATCTCTTTGTCCATGTACATGACGACCTTACCGAAGTTGTAGTACGGGTCTTCCGACTGCCCTTCGAGGATCCAGACCGGTCGCGGAACCATCTTGAGATTCTCGACCACCAACCAGGGGATGCCCTTGGCGCCCGGCGTCTCGTACGCTCCCTTGAAGTAGGGGATCTCGACATCCCAGCGTGTATCGCCGACTTCCTTCATGACGATCGGCTTGGTGTCCAGCACGGCCGCGAGGATCTTACCCTCGCCGACGAGCTTCCATTTGTAGTACTCGATCTTGCCGCCGTAGCAGTTGAGGTCGTCGGAGAAGATGTCCAATCCGGCGATCGGGTCGGAACGAGTGGCGGCGTTGACGCGGCGCACGCGGCGGGTTGCCGGCACGAAGAACCAAGCCTTGTCTTGCGAGACCCAGTCATTGAGGCGCTTGGTCAGACCGCCGACGCCGTCGACGTCGAGCGGCTCGAGGACGTTGGTCAGGTTCACCTGGCGCAGGTTCTCGGGATTCTTGATCGCCCCATAGGGGCGTCCGAGGTACGCCATGAAGTGGAGCCACAGCTTGATGCGCTTGAACTCGCCGCTGGTGTCGAGGCCGTTGAGGGTAAAGGTCGCCCCCTGTCCGCCGGCCATGCCGTTGGCGGAGTCGAAGTTCCAGGCCATCTTACAGGCGGCCAGAGGCTCTTTCGGGTCGATGTTGGGAAACGGCAACCCGAAATAGTACTCGGGCATCTCGCCGGTTTCCTTGTCCTTCAAGCCACACGTCTCGGGATCGAGGTCGTACTTGCCGGCGTTGGCCTCACTGGCATCCCAGAACTCCTGCGAGTAGTTCTTCTTGAAGTCCTCAGGGTCGACGTCGTAGACGTTGTACCAGTAGTCGCCGTTCTTGACGCGGTTGAGTACGACCTCCGGCAACAGATCCTTGCCCTGCTGCCAGTTGTTGCTGTCCAGAACCCACGTGGGCTCGTCTGCCATCGCAGCGGGCGCGACGAATAGCCCACCGATGGACACGGCCAATCCGACCGCGAGTGCCCATGTCCTCATCATGAATGCCTCCTTTTCGACGTCCCGAGCTGCGGGGACGGCTGAACCGCTAGCGCTGTGCTTAGTCGTTATCTGGAAATCCGCACTTCAACACGACCCGAAGCCGAGCCGATCCGCAAGTTCGCTCTGTTCTTGCCGATTTAACGGCATCTAGCCTAACCAATGTTCCTAGTCGATTCCAATCGGTCGCAGTTGTTGACTTCGGACGCCCGCCGTCAGCCCTTGGCCTTGGCGGCCGCGGCCGCGCCGCCGGCACCTTCGCCCAGGCGTTTCGGGATCCGGTTGGTGAAGAACCTCGGTCGAATGACCTTGACCCATGCCGGGACCAGAACCAATCCGCCGAAGGTGTTGAAGCCCATCAGCAGTGCGAGGAGGAATCCCATCTCTGCCTGGAACTTGAGAGCGGAGAACCACCAGAAGATCGTTCCCGCGATCATTGTCGTCGCGGTGAAGATGAT
>JANQHZ010000768.1 GCA_028282445.1 Candidatus Binatia bacterium
CGAGGGCTTCGGCGAATCGAAACCGGTTGCAACCAACTCGACCCGTGACGGACGCGCTCAGAACCGACGCGTCGAGCTGCGCGTGGGTCAGTAGTCAGACCGCGATTCCTATCAGTGAGAAGGGCGGGGGCGGTGAGCCTCCGCCCTTCTTCGTTCCAAGCGGACCCACTGCCGCCGCATGCGGCGGGTATATGGAACGCCTCGGGAGCCCTAGATCTGGATGGTTCTACCGCCGTAGCACCAAGGGTGTGGCTGAAAAAAAATGCAGCACTCCCTATGGTAATTCCCGTTGTTTGCGATATAGGACAAAAAGAAGCCCGGCCCGCGAGTTGGGCGATTTTCGATTGCCGAAAGCCCATGTCAAAGCGAACTGAGGAGGTTTGGGTATGAAAAGGCTAGCCACCGCATTGGCGACCGCCGTTATCGGCGTAAGCCTCGTAGGCGCGCCGCAGCAGAGCTCCGCGATGGACGGAGAGCTCTTCGGAGGCGCCGACATCGGCGTGACGGTCCCGACCAATGCGCTCGATCGCGCGGCCGATGAAGGTGGGTCGTTTAGCCCGTTCGTCGGCTACATGTTTTTCCCGCCGGAGGATCGGCGGATCAACGTCGGGGCGATCGGCCAGATTGGCTTCTTCGGCCTGTCCCGCGACCTGACGACGACGACCGATGGCGGGCGCTGCCCAAACGGCTGCCGCAACAAGAATACCTGGGCCTTGCCCTTCGGTGCGGGGCCGCGCGTCTCGCTGCCGATCGACGAGTTCGAGCTCAACGGCAAGGTACTGATCGGCGGAATCACCGGCCTGAACAGCGGCCCGATCAGCGACACCTCGTGGGGTTGGACCACGGGTGGCGGAATCGACTACTGGGTCGACGACAACTGGAAGGTCGGCGCGTTTGGTGAGTTCAGCCGCTTCTACCAGCGCGTCCGCGGGATCGGCGACGTTCGTTACGTGAACGCCGGTATCCGGGTGACCGCGACCAGCGGTAAGCCGGTGCCCGAGGCTCCGCCGCCGCCCCCGCCGCCGCCGCCCCCGCCGGCGGAGACCGTGATTCCGACGCCGACCAAGCGCATCACCCTGCGCGGCGTCAACTTCGACTTCGACAAGGCCACGATCCGCGGCGACGCCCGGGTTATCCTCGACGAGGCCATCCGCATCCTCCAGGACGAGGGTGAGGTTGCGATCGTAGCCGAGGGGCACACCGACGCCACCGGCCCGGAAGCGTATAACCAGACGTTGTCGGTGCGGCGTGCCAACGCGGTGCGCGACTACCTCGTCGAGGGCGGAGTTCCGGCCTCGCGTATCAGCGTCGAGGGATTTGGCGAGACCAAGCCGGTCGCGACCAACTCGACCAAAGACGGCCGTGCTCAAAACCGTCGGGTGGAGCTGCGGGTCGCCGACTAAGCTCTTAGCGATACTTCGAAAGAAGGGCGGAGGCGTGTGCTTCCGCCCTTTTTTTGCGTGCAGAGGATGGGTCGCCGTTTTGTCGAGTGCGCCCGGAAGCCGCGCGCCGCAGCACCCCGCTGGCTCGCCCGTGGCCGTGTCAACGGATGGCGTCGATGTTGTCCTCCCAGTGGCGCCCGTCGAAGGCTCGGATGGAAAAGTCGGCCAACTCGACGTCGTCGAGACAGCGAAGGTTGACGTCGATGTGATCGGGGTGAGAGCGAGGCGTGTAGAAGGGGTGGATGCCGCAGACCCTGCAAAAGGTGTGGCGAGCGACCTTGGTGTTGAATCGGTATACCGCCAGAGAATCCTCACCGCGCCGCAAGTGAAAGCGGTCCGGGGGTACGATGAGGTGAAGGAAGCCTTTCTTGGTGCACATCGAGCAATTGCAATCGTAGATCGGGTCATCGTCGAAGCCGACATCGAAACGGATCGCGCCGCAGTGACAGCCTCCGGATAGGGTCTTCATCGCTCTTGTCCTTCTTGATCGCGGTTGATCGCGCGCTCGCGCGGAGGGATGGTTGAACCCTGAGATAGCAGTTCGACGACATCGCTTCCCAGGACTCGGGCCGGCAGTTGTCGAGCCGAGTAGGAGGCGGATGGACGAGACGTCGGAAAGGCAGGGCGAGGCCGCGGGTCGAACCGTCCTGCACGTCGACCTCGACGCGTTCTTCGCTTCGGTCGAGCTTCGTGACGATCCGACTCTGCGTGGCAAGCCGGTGGTGGTTGGGGGCGATCCGAAGGGCGGTCGAGGCCGCGGTGTGGTTGCTGCGGCGAGCTACGAGGCGCGCCGATTCGGAATCCATTCGGCGATGCCGGTTTCCCAGGCCTACAGGCGCTGCCCGCAGGCCGTCTTCCTTCGGCCGCGGGGCGCCGAGTACGCTGCGACGTCGGCGCGTTTCATGAAAATCCTCGAGCGCTACAGCGACTTGGTGCAGGCGATCAGTATCGACGAGGCCTTTCTGGACGTGACCGCCAGCACTCGCTTGTTCGGCGACGGCGAGCGAATCGCGCGTGAGATCAAAAGGGTCGTGCGCGAGGAAGAGCGCCTAACCGCTTCGATCGGGGTTGCCCCGGTGAAGTTCGTCGCCAAGATTGCCTCCGACTTCGACAAGCCGGACGGGCTGGTGGTCGTCGCACCCGGCGACATTCGAGAGTTTCTTGGCCGCGTGCCGATCGAGAGCCTGTGGGGGGCGGGGCCAAAGGCAGTCGATCGCTTCCATGGATTGGGAGTTCGAACCATTGGTGACGTAGCCGGCGTGCCGCGTGAGCGACTACGCGATGTTTTCGGAGCGAAGAGCGCGGAACATTTTTGGAGGCTCGCGCACGGGCTCGACGATCGGCGCGTCGAACCGCACCAAGAACGAAAATCCGTTGGCAAGGAGACGACATTTCTCGAAGACGTGGGCGACCGGGAGGAGGTGGAGACGACGCTGCTCGCGCTGACCGAGAGCGTCGCCCGCCGTCTTCGCAAGAAGGAGCTGGCCGGACATACTGTTACGGTGAAGCTACGAACCGCGGACTTTCATACGGTGACTCGGCAGGCCGGGCTCAATCAACCCGCGGACACGGTCGAAGAAATCTGGCCACTGGCACGCGATCTCTTGCGCAAAGCCGATTGTTCGCACCAGGCGATCCGCCTGGTCGGTGTAGCGGTATCCGGATTCGAATCCGATGCTCAGATGACCTTGTTCGCGCCGCCGGGACGCGACAAGGGGCGCAAGATCGCGCAGGCGCTCGATGCGGTGGCGGACCGCTTTGGGGAGCGCGCGATCGGGCGTGGGCGGACCCGTGCCGCCAACAAGCCGCGGCGATCGCCGTCCGGTGGAGGGAGATCACAATGAGAATCAGTATGTACCTGCGCAACATGGGGCCGACGTCGGATCCGTCGATGTTGCTCAGCTGCGCACTTTCGGCCGAAGGGGCGGGACTCGATACGATCTGGTTGGCCGACCACATTGCAATCCCACCGGACGACGCCGAGGGATCGGGCGGGCGCTACCTCGACCCACTGGCAACCGCGGCCTTCTTGTCCGGCTCGACGACGCGCATCCGCATCGGGACGGGCGTCCTGGTGCTGCCGTATCGCCCCATTCTTCCGACAGCCAAGTGGATCGCGACCATTCAGGAGCTGTCGCGCGAACGCTTCCGGCTGGGAGTCGGGATCGGCTGGATGGACGCCGAGTTTCGCGCGGTGGGGGTGGAACGTTCGCGTCGAGGCAAGATCAGCGACGAGTATCTCGGATTCTTGAACGAGGCCTTTGGTCGTGACGAGATCGAGTCGAACGGGCAAGCGATGCTGTTCCTGCCGCGTCCCCGACGCCCCGAGATCGTCGTCGGTGGCAGCCCGCCGCACGCGCTGCGGCGAGCTGCTGAGTACGGGGATGGCTGGATGCCGTTCGGCCGCGATCGAGATCAGCTGCGCGAGGAGATCGGGCAGCTGCGCGAACTGTTCGAAAGCAAGGGGAAGGGCAGCCCCGAAGTCGTGGTCCTGACCACGCTTCCGGTCGCGGGTGAAGCCGCGGTGAGGCGCGAGGCAAACGAGCTCGCCGAAATGGGCGTCACCGAGATCGTGCACGTGTGGCGCTACCGCGAAGCGAGCGAGTTCGCCGAGGTCGCCGAGCTATTGGGAAAGGCCGGCCAGGCGCTCTCCTAGGCGTGCGATGGCGGCGAGCATGTCGCCTACGTCGAGCGAACCGTTCAGTAGCGACTTCATCGGATCTCCGAACTTGCGTACCATCGCCGCCGTCGTCTTGATGGTAAATCGCTTCGGGGTCAGTCGAGAGGTGACCTGCCGCCAACGAAGCGGCATCGAAACGGGAGCGCCCGGTGATGGGCGGACGCAGTACGGCGATGCGATCGTCTTGCCGCGGCCGTTCTGAAGATAGTCGATGTAAACCCTTCCGCGCCGCTCCGTTAGTGGGCGGGCGACCGTGGCGATATCCGGGATCTCGGATTCCGCCACTTTGGCGATGATCTCGGCGAGCATCTTGGCGTCGTCGTGGCGAGCCGTGGCCGGCATCGGGACCATGACGTGCAGCCCGGTCTGTCCGGACGTTTTGATGAAGCTCGGAAGACTCACGTCGGTCAGAAGTTTGACCAGGTGACGGGCGACCCGGACGACGTGCTCGAAGGGGGCTTGCTT
>JANQHZ010000771.1 GCA_028282445.1 Candidatus Binatia bacterium
GATCTGGCCACCGCCGTACCAGAGGATGAGCGCGAGCGAGATCGAGCTGACGGCTTCCACCATCGAGAACAAGGCCGCTTCGTAGAGATTGGCGGAGTGGTGGGCCTGACGGTGGTGATCGTTGAGCTCCTGGAAGCGGTCGTAGCTCTGTCGCTCGCGTGCAAAGAGCTGAATGACGCTGATGCCCGCGATGGATTCCTGCAGGTAGGCGTTGAGCCGCGCCAGGCGGTCGCGAATCTTGCGGTAGTTGGTGCGCGCCTTGAGCCGGAAGAAGTTGACCGCGAAGAACAGCAATGGCGAGACGGTCAACGTCACGAGCGCGAGGCGCCAGTCGATCGCCACCATGATCGATACGATGCCGAGGAGCATGACCGCGTCCATCATCATCGTCAGTCCGCCTGCCGCGAACATCTCGTTGATGACGTCGACATCGGTGGTCAAGCGCGTGACCAAGCGGCCGACCGGGTTGCGATCGAAGAAGCGTGCGGGGAGCTTCTGCATGTGGGCGACCAGGTCGACGCGTAGAGCCGCCAGGCTTCGCTGCGCGACCGACATGGTCAGGTAGTACTGCAGGTACAGGAACGAGAACTCGCCGATCATGGTCAGGCCGTAGAGGCCGCCGATGCGGAGTAGGCCGGCGGTGTCGCCGGCGACGACGTAATCGTCGATCGCGATCTTGAGCAGGTATGGTTGCAGGAGGGACAACCCGGCGGTCACCGGGAGGCAGAGCATCGAGGCTGCGAAGGTGGCGCGATAGGGGCGGATGTAGCCCCACAGGCGCCTCATCAGGCGTCCGTCGTAGGCTCGCCCCAGATCGGCTTCGCCGTGCGGATCCGGATTTCGATCGGCGGCGGGGCTGCGTTGGTCTGCCGTCGTTTCGCTCATTGCGTAGCCAGCGCTTCCTCGATCTGCTGCTCGCGGAAAAGCTGGGCGTAGAATCCGTCGCGTTCGAGCAGGGTCGCGTGATTGCCGCGCTCGACGACCTTGCCGTCGTCGAGCACCAGGATCAGGTCGGCGTCCATGACCGTCGACAAACGGTGCGCGATGAAGATGCTGGTCTTGCCCGCCAGCCGCTCCCGGAGTGATGACAGGATCGCCTGTTCGGTACGCGTATCTACACTCGAGAGCGCGTCGTCGAGGACCAGAATGCGCGGCGATGACGCGAGCGCGCGCGCCAAGGTGAGGCGTTGTTTCTGCCCGCCCGACAGGGTGACGCCGCGTTCCCCGACCATGGTCGCATAGCCCTTCGGAAAGTTCTCGATGTCGGAGTCGATCCCTGCCGCCGCGGCTGCGTCGCGCAAGCCGCTGTCTTGCCGGGACGAACCGTTCGGCTCCGCCGCGAAGGCGAACGCGATGTTGTCGTCGATGCGAGTCGAAAACAGAAACGGGTCCTGCGGGACGAAGCCGATCGCGCTGCGCAGTTGGCGCAGGGGAAGTCGTCCGATCTCGCGGCCGTCGATCAGGATCTCCCCATCGCTGACGTCGAATAGCCGTGGCAACAGGCTGACCAGGGTGCTCTTGCCGGCTCCGGTTCGTCCGACGACGGCCATCTTTTGTCCCGGCTCGAGAGAAAACGATACGTCGTCCAGAATCCGGCGCGCGCTGGCGTCGTCGGCATAGGAAAACGACACGTTGCGGAACTCGATCGCACCTTGGACCTCCGGCAGCGGTTCCGCATTCGGCGCGTCGGCGATCGCGGGCTCGACCGAGAAGATCTGCTCCAACCTCTGGAGAGCTGCGCGCCCGCGCTGCAACACCGACAGCATCCACCCCATCGCCATGGTTGGCCATGCGAGGAGGTTGAGGTAGCCGATGAATGCCGCCAAGTCTCCCAGGCTCATGTTGCCGCGGATGACCTGCGCGCCGCCCAGGCACAGCACGACCAGTGTGCCGAGGCCCGACGCCGTCCGCATGATCGGCCCGAGCTGGCCGCGGATCCGCGCCAGCGCCAGACTCTGTTCGGTGAGCGCTTGGTTGTTGCGGGCGAATCGGCGAACCGCGACGTCTTCGGCTTCGTACGCTCGCACGACGTGAATGCCGGACACGTTCTCCTGCACGGCGCTGCTGAGGTTGGAGAGCTCTTCTTGTACGCGCAGGGTCTGCTCCATGAGCCGGCGCGACACGCCTTTGACGATCAGCAGCAAGAGCGGGAAGGGCACCAACGCAGCGACCGTCAGCGGTGCGTTGAGGGCGAACATGATGGTGAGGCCGTAGGCGTAGTAGATGGGTGTGTTCAGCAGGTTGAGGAAGCCGACGCCGAGCAGCATCCGGATCGCGGTCACGTCGTTGATCAGCCGCGACATCAGGTCGCCGGTCTGCTGCTCCTGGTAGTAGGAAACCGGCAAGCGCTCGAGGTGTGCAAAGAGGTCGTTGCGCAAGTCGCACTCGACGTCGCGCCCGACGTTGAAGATCAACGCCCGCGACAAGGTGCGGACGAGCCCTTGGACGACCGCGATCGCGGCGATCGCCGCGGCCAACCTGGCGACCTCCGAAAATTCCCGTCCCGCTTCGATTGCGTCGATGGCGAGCTTCAGCAGGTAGGGCACGGCCATCGCCAGGGATGCCGTGAGGATCAGGCAGGCCGCTCCTAAAGCGTATCTGCTCAGGTAGCGGCGCAGGTAACCCCATAGGCGCTGCACCCGCGTATCATTTCACATCGATACCTCGATGCAATGCGCGGCCGGTCGTCGGTCACCCGGTTTCACCGGAGCGGCTGCCAACCAAAAACGGGGGAAGGCTCGTCCGAGCCTTCCCCCGTTTGTCGAGGTTCGATGGGCGCCGCGCAGCTACTTCGCGATCGACCCGCGCCAGACTTCCATCCGGCCGAAGTGGCCGCGCTGCGGGTTCATTCCCGCCTTGCCCGATTTCCAACTCGGGTGGACGAAGTCGCCGAAGGCGACGCCGATGTCGAGGACGCCGTCTTTATTGATATCCGCCATCTGCACGCCCCACGAGCGCATCAAGCCGGTGCTGGGCAGTCCCGTGTCGCTGGCGAGGGTCCAGTTTCCCTTGCCGTCGCCGAGGTAGGGGAAGACGCCGTAGACGCCGCCGATCTGGCTCAACGCCTGCTTGCCGACCGCTACGATGTCGGCGTTGCCGTCGTTGTTGAGGTCGCCGATCGCGACGCCGAGCGTGTTCATCGACTCCAGGCCGCGGTTCGAGAATTCCCAGCTCCCGTCCTCCTTCTGAAGGAACACTTCGACGCCGCCGCCGACGCAAACCTTATCGCTCGGCGGTCCGCAACCGTCGGGCTGCGGCGGCATCTGAGAGCCCGAGACCATGTCGGGACGTCCGTCGCCGTTGAGGTCTCCGGTCGCGATGCCCCAGTAGAGGCCGTGGATATCGGGCGCGGGCAACCCGACCGACGACTCCTCCCAGTTTCCCTTACCATCGCCTAGCCAGGCGCGCGGTCCTGCCGAGTAGGCCGCGGCGATGTCGAGATTGCCGTCGCCGTTGAAATCGACGAACTCGATGCCGTTGCCCCACTCGTCGATCGACAGGCCGTCGGAGCTTTCCTTCCATACGCCTTCGCAGTTGCCGTAGAAGGCGCGGACCCCCTCTTCTTGAGCCGCCACCGAGGCGAGGTCTGCGCAGCCGTCGTTATTGAAATCCCCGACGGTGACGTCCTCGCTGCCGATGGTGGGCAGCCCGGATGACGCGCCGCGCCAATTCCCCTGACCGTCGCCGACGAAGACGAACACTCCCTTACAGTGGTCGGCGATCGCGAGATCGAGGTGGCCGTCGTTGTTGATGTCGGTGAAATCGACCCCGCCACCGCAAAATTGCTCGCGCGGCAGGCCCTGACCGGCGCCGGTCCAGTTTCCCTGACCGTCCCCGATCCACGCCCACGGGCCGTCCGCCAGGCGCGAAATGGCTGCCAGGTCGGCGAATCCGTCCGCATTGATATCGCCGAAGGCGATCTGTGACTTCCAGATCTTTCCAGTCGGTAAGCCGTTTGACGCTTTTTCGTAGGTCAAGCCGCTGCTCGCCGCGGTCTTCGCCGCAGCGGTCTGGGTCGCATCGGGTGCCGCATCGGTCCCAGAGCCGCCTGGCATGAGCGAGCACCCCGCACCCACGGCCGCGACCGTCAAAAATACCAAAAGCCTTCGCATCATCATCTTCCTCCTGCCTTCCTCACATCTATGGTTGCGAGGCAGAGACTTCCCCGCGGGGACGAAAATTCAGCCAGCAGTGCCG
>JANQHZ010000793.1 GCA_028282445.1 Candidatus Binatia bacterium
GAATGCGGGGAAGAAAAAGTGGCGGCGGGCAGAATCGAACTGCCGACACCGGGATTATGAGACCCGTGCTCTAGCCAACTGAGCTACGCCGCCCGACCGGGTACCGCTAGAGTAAAACCAACTCCCGATCAAGCCAACCGCGTGTCGCCGAGTTGGTCCGCGATCGACCGCACCTCGACCTCTTCGGAGTGACGCTGGATGCTCCAGAGCTTCCTGGCCTCGAGCTCCAAGCAGCTCAAAGTCCCGCCGTACACGAGGCCGGTGTCCAGGCCGATTCGATACGGTAGGGCGATCTCGACCTCACGGCGCGGCGTGTGGCCGTAGATCACGACTTTGCCGAAGGAGTGCGGCGCATTGAAGAACTCCTCCCGGATCCACATGAGATCTTCTTCCTGCTGTCGATCGAGCGGCAGCTCCGGGCGTACGCCCGCGTGGACGCACAGACACTCGCCGACATCGAAAGTGAGCTCCAAAGCATCGAGGAAAGCGACGTGTTCGGCGGGCAGCTTGCTGTCCAGGTCCAACGCAGGCTGTGGTGCGAGTCCATAACTCCGCAGCGTCGCCGCCCCGCCGTTGCCGAGATACGCTTCTCCGTAGTGACCGTCCCTGCCGAGGAAGGCGAGCATCATGTCCTCGTGGTTGCCACGCAAGAAGATGCACTTCGCCGCCCGACGATTGAGGTCGATCAGGAAGTCGATGACCTCGCTCGAGCCTGGCCCGCGGTCGACGTAGTCGCCGAGGAAACAGACGGTATCGCCGGCGCCCAGCTCGAGCGCAGCGACCAAAGACTGCAATTCGTCGGGACAGCCGTGAATATCCCCCACTACGAAGGTTCGACCGCCTGCCATCCGCGTCAGTCCGGTTCTTCCGACCCGGCCCCGCTCATCCCCGACCAGATCCCCGGATCGCCTACGGCGTCGAGGGCGGCGCCGTAGGGGTCGACCTCACCCTTCTCGACCCGATCGATAATCGGCCCCAACCGACCGGCCTCGATCGCACCCTGGATGCGTCGCCCGATCTCGTCCCGCAACACCGCGAGGAACTCTTCGTGGCGCCCCGCCGCACTGCGGCGGTCACCCAGACCGCTGGCGCCGAGGTGCTCGCGGTGGGTATCCAGGGCCTCGACCAACTCGGCCACCCCGGTGCCTTCGACAGCGACGGTCATGATGACCGGAACGTCCCAGCCGTCGGGCGGGCGCAGGTGAAGCATTTGCTCGAGCTCGTTCTTGATCTTCTGGGCACCGTCGCGGTCGGCCTTGTTGACGACGAAGATGTCGGCGATTTCCAGCAGGCCCGCCTTCATCGCCTGTACGGTGTCACCCGCCTCCGGCACCAACACCACCGCGACCGTGTCCGCCAGGCGCATGATGTCGAGCTCACTCTGTCCGACCCCGACCGTTTCGACGATGACGACATCCTTGCCGCCCGCTTCGAGCAGACGCGCGACGTCGCGCGAAGCGCGCGCCAATCCGCCGACATTGCCGCGGGCGCTGAGTGAGCGGATGAAGACTTCCTGATCGAGGAAGTGTTTCTGCATGCGGATCCGATCGCCGAGCACGGCGCCACCCGAGAACGGACTCGACGGATCAACCGCGACCACCCCAACGCTGCGCCCCTCGCTGCGCAACTGCGTCGTGAGCGCGTCGAGCAGAGTCGACTTTCCGGCTCCCGGCGGACCCGTGATTCCGATGATCGCGGAGTCGCCGCGGCCGTGGATCGAGCTCATGATCTCCGCGGTTTCCGGCTCTCGATTCTCGACAATCGTCATCAACTTCGCGAGCGCGAGGCGGTCGCCATTCTTCATTCGCTCGACAAGTTCTTGGGTCGTGGCTCGCATGGCCTTGGATCACCTCTCTGCGGGTTGGAAACCGATGACCGCAGCTTAGCTGTGATGAGTACGGCGCGCTATGACCCACCGGTGCGCAGCACAGCTCTCGGGCGGGATCGACCGTAAAAAGCTCTAGCCCCCCGCGGCTTCTCGCAATGGACGACCCCATCTCGCCCAGCCGGCCGGAAGATCGAGCCGGCCGTCGACTCGAGCGCGCTCAGCTTGCCCGCTCCGAGCGGCGCTGATAGCGATTGAGAGAGACGGCTGCGACGCCGCCAACCGAACGCGGCGCCACCGGAAAAGAATGTCGGGAGAGAACACATCCGCGCGGTTCTGGAAGCATCCACTGCTTCCTATCGGTCTCGTCTTGCTGGCGGTCGGCATCGGCAATTGGTGGATCAGCCACGGCAAGGTGATCGAGTACTCGCGCCGCATCGCTGCCTCGCGCACGGTGTCGAAGGGCGATCTTTCGGGTCTCAACCACCTCGACGCGCGCACCAACGCCAGCCTGTTGCGGCGTCTTCACCGCGGCGCTGATCGCACCCGCATGGCGGGCGCAAAACGCGACTTCTACGAGTTG